>JBGQLM010000045.1:0-27193 GCA_041500085.1 Geobacteraceae bacterium | reverse complement strand
TGCCGCTGCCCGAAACGCCGAATATGCCGATCCGGTCACCACTGACGGTGAAATCGGTGGCAAGAGCAAACGCTCCGAAACGCTTCCCTGTCGTCATAGTGAGCTGCACGTCAGTCCCTCCGCGCCATTTTCTTCGCCATCATTTCGTGAAGGAAGAGCACTACCAACGAGATGGCCACCGACACCAGACAGAGCGAAAGGGCCATCTTTTCACTGGATGGAGAGCTGGCATATTCATAGATAGCCAGAGGTATGGTCTGGGTAACACCGGGGATATTGCCGGCAACGATGATGGTCGCACCGAATTCACCCAGACTGCGGGCGAACATCAGTGACGAACCGGCTGCCAGACCGGGAATTGAAAGCGGCAGTATAACGGTCAGCAGGGTGTCGTGCCAGGATGCTCCGAGAGTACGGGAGGCATTGATCAGCTGCGGATCAATGGCTTCCATACAGAGACGAATCGAGCGGACCAGCAACGGAAACCCGACGACTGCCGAGGCAATGACTGCGGCCTTGAGAGTAAATATTATGCGTATGCCTGCTTCATTGAGAAGAGCACCCAGCCAGCCATGCCTGCCGAGCAGAAGCAGCAGGAAATAGCCTATCACTACCGGCGGCAGAGTCAGTGGCAGATTAACCAGCACCTCAAGAATCACCTTGCCGCGGAATCTGACAAAGGTGATCAGGTAGGCGACAGCAAAGCCAAGCGGCAATGACAGCAAGGTTGCAGAGATCGCAACCTGGACTGAAAGCCTGATAGCATCGTAATCTGTAGTAGATAGTGGGATCATAGAGTGCCTTACATCATTTTCAGCTGCTAGTTGCGGGCAGTAAACCCGTACCTGATCAACACCTTTTTGGCTTCATCACCGTGCAGATAAGTCAAGAACGCAGCTGCATCCCTGTTCTTCGTTCCTGCAGCTGTCAGTGCCATTGGATATGTGACTCGCGGATACAGCTCTTGCGGAACAGCAAAGAGTATCTTCGCTTGTTTTGCTTGCAGGGCATCTGTTTTATAGACAAAAGCACCGTCCACCTCACCCCGCTCGGCATACATCAGGCATTCGCGCACATCCTTGGCCATAACCAGTTTCTTTCCTACCTGTTTATCCATGCCCGCCTTCTTGAAGGCTTCGGCAGCGTATTCCCCTGCGGGCACACTTCTGGGGCTACCGATAGCAATCCTCTCCAGTTTTGTCAAATCCTGCATTGAAGACGCCTTGCCGGGCATTCCCGCAAATACCAGTGTATTGTAGGTAAAGGTGACGATACCGGTAGCATCGACCAGGTTCCTGCTCTTCAGGTAATCCATCCATTCCAGATTGGCGGATATGAAGATATCAGCCGGTGCACCGTTTTCGATCTGCTTGGCCAGTGCTCCGGAAGCGCCGTAGTTCCTGACGAACTTCACACCCGGATGTTTCCTGGCAAAGCTTTCGGAAAGCTCGTTTATGACATCTTTCAGGCTGGCGGCAACGGAAAGGTTGATATCGCCGGCCAGTGCCGGCGAAGCAAGTATTATCAAACAATAAAGATGTACGAATAGTTTCAAGACCCACTTCATAACTATTTCTCCCCGGCAACAGGCTGCAGTATCAAATATTACATAACGCATGCCAATGTCCAACGCATAAATAACGCTGTGATTCAGGGCGGTTTCAACAACGCACTAAAGGATCCGTCTTTTCCTGCCGTAACTTGCGGCAAAAAGCATCTTTGTGCACGGTATGTAGTCACAGTCCTTCCGGCATTCCGCTTTGTTCGAGACACCAGGCGGAACACTACACCGAGTGAAATACTACAATTTGCACCATTGTACAGGCAGTCGCCATCTGGAACGAAGAAGCCGGACAATTGCCCTGTATCCCGGCAACAAAGTTGCATCAGGACTTGGCAGCACAGGGAGAGAAATGATGGAAACGCTTGACAGGGAAACAGCAAAGAGCCTGTTCGACAGATACCGCAAACAGCGCGACGGCATCAGGAACCGGCCGGAAATGGCCTCGATCTGCCTGATCTGTGGCTCAGTTCATGTCATACCAAAGGCTGGCGAACCAGGAGTAATGGTCTGCCGCAACTGCGGGGCTGACTTTTATCGTTATGTATGCTCTGGCTGCGGCGAAACCGTAGATGGCCGCGATCCGAAGAATCCCGGTTGCCGGGAGTGCGGCTGGAGGATATGCACCTGCGGAGCCTGCTGCTGCGCCAACGACAGCTGAATCTTTCGCAGACGCAGACCAGGACATTGCTCCTGATCAATCCGGAAAACCGGCTGCGGCTTTATTAAAAAAACGGCCGCACCCAGTGACGAATGCGGCCTGACAGCATGCACAGGACCGAGAGTTATACTGCTTCTGCCACGCCTACGTTGGCTTCATCATCTGCCTCCATGATACCGAACTCCATCAGCAGCTCTTCCAGCTCTTCCATCTCCAAAGGCTTTGGTATGACCAGCATCTTGTTGTCGAGTATCTTCTGCGCCAGAGACCGGTATTCCTGGGCCTGGGGGTGATCCGGAGAGTATTCGATGACGGTCATCCGCCGCATTTCCGCCCGTTGAACCTGGTTGTCACGGGGCACGAAATGGATCATCTGGGTGCCGAGTTTTTCGGCCAGTGCCGTCACCAGTTCAAACTCCTTGTCGGTCTTGCGGGCATTGCAGATCAGTCCTGCCAGCCGGACCTTGCCTGAGGTGGCATATTTAAGGATTCCTTTGGCAATGTTATTGGCGGCATACATGGCCATCATTTCGCCGGAACAGACGATATAGATCTCCTCCGCCTTCCCTTCGCGGATCGGCATGGCAAATCCTCCGCAGACAACATCTCCCAGAACATCATAGAAGACGAAATCCAGGTCCGGCGTATAGGCGCCGTTCTCCTCCAGAAAGTTAATGGCGGTGATAACTCCACGACCCGCACAACCGACACCCGGCTCTGGACCGCCGGACTCGACGCACTTGACATCACCGTAACCGATCTTCATCACACTCTCTAGCTCCAGATCCTCGACCGTTCCGAGTTCACGCACCAGATCCATGACCGTATTCTGGGCCTTGGCATGCAGGATCAGGCGCGTTGAGTCAGCCTTGGGATCACAGCCGACTATCATGATTTTTTTTCCTAAAGCCGCAAGCCCGGCCACCGTATTCTGAGTTGTGGTTGATTTGCCGATACCGCCTTTTCCATAAATCGCGATCTGTCTCATATGCGTCTCCCTTGTCCCAGTTGCGGACACCAGCATGTATCGGGGTGGCTATGTCAGGCGCCCATGATGGCTGGAAACTTCTCATCATGATCCCCGGCCTATTGAGCCGCATGCTCCATTCATTGCTGATAGCTGTATTTTCAGCCGGGCAGTTGCTGCAAAAAAAAAGCCCCGCATCTCGTTGCTGAGAGCGGGGCATAAATGCCTGGTTAACAGAGTTGATGTTTTTGGGTGACGCTGTTTCCAGCCACTGTACTGATATAAGTACACTATGCATGCCAACCACTGGAAATTCCTCCAGCCCCTAGTCCTGCACTCTCAGGAGGTTATTGCCTCTGCTTGGAGAATGAATTGCTGGCGGAAATGACTTTGTTCTATACAGAGTGACTGGTAATCATACAGAAGCCGGTTATATCATCGAAGGGTGTGGGGGAGATAAAGGGAGGTTAGTCAGGCCTTTTGCAAGACAGTTTAATGTTATGATTTCCCGGCAATCCGGGTAAAATTATGTACGATTTGCCGCGCAGTTGCTTCATACCAGACACCCCTGCTGGCAAACATTGCCACCAGCTCTTCAGTCCTGGACGCTGTCGAGCTGTCCCAGGCGCACCAGTCCCGGATTATCTGCTCCGTTACTTCCGGATGGAACTGAACCCCCCAGGCGGATTCCCCCACCCGAAAGGCCTGATGGGGACAGGCTGCTGAAGATGCCAGGAGAATCGCTCCGGCAGGTATATCAAAACTGTCATGATGCCACTGGAAGGTATCGAACTGCCCGGCAATCCCTCCAAGCAGCCGATCGGCCCTGCCCTCCTCCGTGAGAGCAACAGTCAATGTTCCCAACTCTTCCCAGCGGTTGGTTGCCACCTTCGCTCCCAGCGCGGCCGCCAGCAGCTGCCCGCCGAGACAGATGCCGAGGTAGGGAATCCGGGCGGCGACTACCTTGCGAATAAGGATTTTCAGCTCGGTGAGGAACGGATGACGCTGGTCGTCGTTTGCTCCCATGGCTCCGCCAAGAACGATCAAGGCAGAGATCTCTTCCGGCCCGGGCAGCAGACCGTCACGGTAGGGATGATGAATAGTGCAGGGGATGGTCAGATGTTCGACAATATTTCCCGGAGGCACTTCCGGATCATTCTGGATGATATGCAGCACGCTTTCTCCAATTCGGAAGTCAATCGTCAACTACTGCTGGCTGATAATGGTAAAACGGTTGTCAAACCAGGGGGCAAGAAGGGGCTGTACATCCTTCCATGGGAGCCCGCCACCACCGCATCCGGGACGGGGCACGATAATCCGCTGCCATCCGGCAGAGTCCGCAAGCCCCTGGAGCTCCTCTGCCGAGCTGGCGATGATGCGCAGATCAGGCTGAGACCAGGCTGTCTCTTCGACGGGAAAACTTACCAGGCCACAACCCAGATCACAAACATGATTGCCCTGTTCCCTTATAAATTTGCCAAGTTTCTCCGCAAGCCAGGGATAACGAGAGGTCGCCTGCCGGGTCACGCCGTTACCTGGGACCGCATAGCCATGACGAGTCAGCGAGCCGCTGGTTGTGATGACGATGACTCCATAGTCGGCATACTCCCAGATATCTCCTGCGACCTCAAGCATACCCGGCCCTCTTTCACGCCGCCTTTGGCAACGGCTCAGTCTCAAGATAAATCGCCATCAGTTCACAGTTGGAAAGATCCCGCTTGCGACTGCAGGAAAGGGTTCGCGTCTTTTTAAGCAACAGTTCGGCCCGGTTACGGTCGATGAATATCGCCATGCTGCGGTAACGTTCGATCAGGCCGCTGGTGCCGGAGTGCTTGCCGACGACGATGCTGCGGGTCAGCCCTACCTCGGCCGGATCGAAACCCTCGTAGTTATGGGGATCCTTGATGACGCCGTCCGCGTGCAGGCCGGATTCATGGGCAAAGACCCGCTCCCCTACCACCGGTTTGGAGACGGACAGCGGGCGGTGCGAAGCCTTGGCGACAAAGAGCGACATCTCGCGGAAGCGGTGCGTGTCGATGCCGGTGTCGATGCCGCAGGCGTGCTTCAGCCCCATCACTACCTCTTCCAGGGCAGCGTTTCCGGCCCGCTCTCCGAGCCCGTTGATGGTGGTATTGACAAATTTCGCGCCGGCACGGATGCCGGCTATGGCATTGGCGGTCGCCATGCCGAGATCGTTATGCGTGTGGACTTCAAGATCCAGCTCCGGGACCGCTTTTCTTAAAAATGCTATCCTGTCGTACATGCTGAAAGGGTTCATGATCCCGAGTGTATCGCAGAACCGGAAGCGGTCGCCTCCAAGCGAGCGGGTGATATGCATCAGCTCCACCAGAAAGTGTATGTCCGCCCTGCTGGCGTCTTCACCGCCGACCGATACATACAGGTTATGGCTCTTGGCAAAGCCGAGTGCAATCTTCAGCTGTTCCCTGACCGCATCACGATCTTTGCGCAGCTTATGAACGATCATCTGGTCCGAAACCGAAAGTGAAATGTCCACGGCCTGGACACCACAGGCGATACTTGCCTCAATTTCAGGCACAAGTGCCCTGTTCCAGGTTATGAGTCTGGCGTTCAGTCCAAGGTTTACCAGCGCCTTGATTCCGGCGCGTTCCTCGTCGCCCATGGCCGGGATACCGCATTCGATCTCCTGAACCCCTATGGAGTCGAGCATTCTGGCAATCGCGATCTTCTCCCTCCTGGAGAATACTACACCTGCCGTCTGCTCACCATCACGAAGGGTTGTGTCGTCTATTACCACTCCATTTGCCATCTGACACCTCCAAAAAAACATAACGCCCCGGAGATTGCTCACCGGGGCGCCCTTGCCCGAATGTGATTACGCTTATAGTCTCATTAAGCATAAGTCATGCCTTCGGGAAATAATTTCACCCTGCTTTCTGAATGAGACGGAATTCTTACCCGTAGTTTAATAAGTATGGCCCAATCATATTTAATCTGATAATTTCAAATCTTCGTTTCATGTGGTTCTGCTGACAGAATCTGTCTCATAACATACTGATATTTAAGGCATTGAATATTAAATCAGCCAAATGGAGACTAATTGGAAATTAATTACGTTAAATGACTTTTTATTTAATTACGTAATTTTCATGATACTGTATCTGCCGACCAAAGTTTGCATATTTCGCTTTTTCCTCACTATTCCGACCAGGAAATTGAACCGCTAAACCACCCGGAATGTTTGCGTATTTTAGTAAATGGCATATCATTGCATTTTATTTACTGGCCAGTTAACCATTAACTGCTTTTAAGGCATAATATTTGCGCTAATACTTTTTTTTCAACAAAACAATGAGTCTATTTCGGTATCAATCAAGTTTTTTCTCGCGATTTTAATTAGCAGTCAGAAGTAATTACCACCACTAGAAACAAGGAGATCAGCATGGGAAAAACGATTCAAGAGTTTCAGTGCAAAGGGAGGCAGATGAGATTGGGTATTACTCTTTTCTTCTGCCTGCTGACATCGGTGTTCATGACGCTGGAAGCTGCCGCGTCGGTTGATTTCGTCAACCAGTGGCCGGCCAAACCGACGATTATCAGCGATGGCGCTGCCGGCACCGTCACCGGAAAATTCACCCCCGGCTTGGGCACCAACCGGTTGATGCTGGTTGCCGTAGCCACCGAGTACTCGGCCGCCCAGGCGCCGACCTTCACGGTCACTTACGGCGGCCAGGCTTTAACCGGGACTATCGTCAGCAACACAACGGGTAACAACAAGATCTGGCTCGGCTACTTTAATGAAACCGCTATCTTTAACGGTGCTGCCGGTAACAAGACGCTGTCAATTACCGGCTACACGACAACCAATCTCACTGCGTTGTACGCCACGGTAGCTGTATTCAACGGCGTCGATCAGATCACTCCTATCACCGGTTTCAACTCACTTGGAACAATCGCCAATGCATTGACAATCGGGCCTGTAGCCTACACCATGACCGGAAATGCCGGCCTGGCTGGCAACACCGGCATGAGCGTTTACGTTGCCAACTGGAACAACAACGTTGGCCAGACAACCGCATCAGGCGGCTACACCGAAAACAGGGATTATCTGGGCGCCAACTTCAGCCTGTCCGCCAACTACAAGGTAACCACCGGCGCCAGCTCCGAATCGATAACCTCAACCACCACTACCACGCAAATAGCTGCACTTGCCGCTGTCGGCCTCAACCCGGCGCTCAGATTATATCAGATCGGCGCAACCTCCTGCGGCGACTGCCACGGCAATCCGCCGCTTGACGGCACACGAAACAACCCGGCCGGAGCAGTCGTGGGAACGCACGAAAGGCATACCGCCGGCACTGACGTTCAGTACGCATATGCCTGCACCTCTTGCCACTACAACAACACCCTCGTCAAGCACTCCGACGGCTTCAAGAACATCACCGGCAGCAGCCTGCCCGGCAACGCCTATACCGCAGTCGGCGGGAAAAAAGTTGCCAACAGTAACGCCCCGGTATTGGGCACTTGCACCAGCACCTACTGTCACAGCACCGGTCGGACCAACAGGCAGTACAACCCGCCTACCTGGGGCGGCGCCGCCACCAACTGCCTCTCCTGTCACGCCGGCCGTGCCAGCGCTACAGGCATCCAGGCAAACAGCAGTCTCGGGTTCAAGCTCTCGACGACACACTCCCAGCACCTGAAATACACGTATGACAAGATAAGCTGCAATATGTGTCACAGCAAGACAGCTAAAGACGCTGCCACGCTCAAAACATATTCCGGCGTAATCAAACACGCGGATGGCAATAAAACCGTAACCTTCAATGACATCAACTACGGTTCCTACACCTCCTACAAAACTTCCGCACCATACCAGGGTTATTGTACCAACGTCGCCTGCCACGGCGGCAGGACCCGTTCCCCATGGCAGAACCAGGGCGCACTCAACAATACCAACACCTGTACCCACTGCCATGGTCAGCCGCAGATATCCAACATCCTTCCAAGCAATACCGACCGCAGGATGTATGCTCCGGGCTGGATCTACGCCGGAAACACCGGTACCAGCACCGACCAGGTGACCGCCGATAACGACCTGCGCGTCGGCGCCCACTTCGCCCACCTTTCGTCAATGTACATGAAGCAGATCAAGTGCAACGAGTGTCACCAGGTTCCTTCAAATCCTTTTGACGCCTCCAACAACCACATGATCGGGCCGCGCTACAGTTCGCAGTCGATTACCTTTGCCCAGGCATCAACTGCAACCAAGAACGGCCTTACAGGCTTTACCAGCTATACCTCGGGTACGGGCAACAAGGCGGCCACCTGCTCGACTACCTACTGCCACGGCTCCAAGCTGGTTCAGGGTGACACCGCCGGTACGTATCGCAAACCTTCCTGGAACCAGAACAACCTGATAGCCAGAGCTCCCAGTACCGCCGCCTGCGGTACCTGTCACGGCATACCACCGAACTCGGTGCCGGGTTATCACACCGGAGCTACCCTGGCCACCTGTACAAGCTGTCACAGCAATGTCGTCGATGCCAGCGGTAATATCACCAACAAGCTTCTGCACATCAACGGTATAAACAACTACGCCATGTCCTGCAACCAGTGCCACGACTACGACACAACCGGTGGCGGCACGACCTGGGGCAAGACCAACTATGGCGGCACAACCCTCATGGAAGGCAGAGGCGCTCATGCCAAGCATATCGAGTATCTGAAGGCCAAGAATCCCACCCTGCCGCTGGTTGCGGGCAGCGATACCTGGCTGAGTCCTTCATTCATGGCGATCTGCGGAACCTGTCACTCAACAAACGAGGCTGTTGATCATACACCGGGCAATACAGCCGGGACGCGTAACATCAACTTCAACAACAGCATCGCCAGACAGTTCGGCGTAAGCATTCCGTTGTACAACGGCCAATACAACCAATCTTCATCTGCATTTCCGAAGTCGTGTTCAAACACGGACTGCCACTACAGGACTTCGCCTATCTGGTCTAACTTCTAACAGCGTCCTGGCTTAATGCCGGGAACATGGCAGCACAGCGGCTCCAGCCTTTATCGGCCGGAGCCGCTTTTTTATGACCTTTTTTGGTTTCTATTGTCTGTCCCCATCGTGTATTATCATCTGAAATCCAAGCCATTTGCCGACGAGATCATGACCATTAAGCAATTTTTTCTCTCAACCGTTATCGTCTTCCTGCTGCTGCCGCTTTCTCATGCACAAGCTCTCGTAATAACTACCGATACCGTCTGGCAGAACGAAGTAACAGTGACCGAGGACGTCCTCGTACCAACGGGTGTTACACTGACTGTACGCTCCGGAACCATAATTAAAGTCTCCCCTGCGGAAAGCACGAAAACCGATCCCGAGTTCATCTCCCCACTCACAGAGATCACGATCCGCGGCAGATTAAAGGTCGAAGGGAGCATAGAGGCTCCAGTCAGATTCCTGTCCTCGGAATCCGACAAAAAAGCTGAATGGGCCGGGATTCTGATCGACGGAGGTACAGCCGAGCTGAAAAACTGCTCAATTACCGGTGCGGATTCGGCACTCTACTCTATTAACGGGTTCCTGAACGCGGCAAACCTCATACTTTCCGGAAACCGTTGCGGAATGACGATCATAGGTAATGCCGGGAAAACCGGGGTGCTGGGAAGCAGCATCAGCAGCAACGACTACGGAATCATCATCCTGTCATCTGCTGAACCGGATCTTGCCGGCACTTCTGTTACCGGGAACAGGAAAAAGGACACCTGGAGGGAGGAGATACCCGCACCTCCCGAGCCGCAGCGCAGAAGCGACATCACCCAACCCCTGGCAAGGTCATACAGTGATGAAGCGCTGGTCGGAGATACGGTCTGGCGCGGACGGATCAGGATAAACGGCAATCTCAGGATCCCGGAGGGGAGCAGGCTTCTTGTTACTCCCGGCACAGTCATAGAGTTCTCCCGAAAAGATACCAATGGTGACGGTATTGGCGAGAACGGTATTCTGATACAGGGAAGCATCATAGCCAAAGGGACCAGACAGTCTCCCATCGTTTTTCGCTCTGCGGAGAGCGCTGCCAAACCTGGAGATTGGGATTCCGTCAATCTCATGAACAGCGACAAGGCCGAAAATCTCATTGAAAACTGCACGTTCGAAGATGCCTACCGCGGACTCCATTTCCACTACTCAACCGTCAAGGTCAGCGGTTCAAGGTTCTCGAACAACTACCGGGGAATTCAGTTCCAGGAGTCTTCAGTAGAAATCATTGATTCGGATTTCATCTCCAACAAGAGTGCCGTCCAGGGAAGAGACTCGGTTGTCAGGTTTATCAATAACCGGCTGAATGGAAATCATCAGGGAGTTAATTTTTTCAGGAACAACCTCGTTTTTTCCGGGAACAGGGCTTCCGGAAGCCTGAAAGAAGCCGTCAGGATACGGGAGGGGAACGCCTCCGTTACCCGTAACGTTATCACGGCAAACCGCCTCGGAATAATGCTTGCCGACATCTATTACGGATCTGTAACGGAAAACCTGGTCGCAAACAGCAGTGAGACCGGGCTTGCACTGCGTAATGTGGACAATCTGGAAATAAGCGGAAACTATCTGGGCAGAAACGGCTCAAACGGGCTTAACCTTCAGGAATCCAGAGCCGAGATAAAAGGGAATCTGATTGCCTTCAATGCCGAGCGGGGGATTGGCGTATTATCCTTTTCAGGGAATATCACCGCAAACAACATAGCCGGAAACGGGCTGTACGCCATCGACCTGGAATCTTCCGAAGATATCGAGGCAACAGGAAACTGGTGGGGTGGAGACAAACCCTCTTCGGTAGTATTCGACAAGCTGAAGGATCCTTCAAAGGGGAGAGTGAAGGCGGACAAATCTTCGGACACCCCTTTTCCCTTTGTCTGGCCTGTTGATGAACTGGCCGGGAAACTGACCCTGGCAGGGGATGTCATCATTAACGGTCACCCGGTAGTCCCTCAAAGCTCCTCTCTTACCCTGTACCCCGGCAGCAGCATCAGGTTTTCCGACGGAGCAGGACTCAACGTGAAAGGGAGGCTGACATCTGAAGGAACCGCTGAAAAGCCGGTCCTGTTTACCTCCCTTTCGGAAAAGAAGCAGGGTGCCTGGGACGAGATAGTCCTTGAACAGGCGCTTGACAGCTCTTTCAGATTCACTGTCATAGAGTACGGAACCTGGGGGATTCACGGCCACTTCACAAATCTCCTGCTTGACCACGTACTGGCAAGACATAATAACGGCGGAATGCGCTTCAGAAGCGGTCCTGTCACTGTCAGGCAGTCGGTATTCAGGGATAACGGCATCGGCATCCGCTCTTATCTCGGCAATGGTGTTTTCGAGGAAAATGTAATAACCGGCAATGAAGTCGGTCTGTTTGTCAGGGAGCGTGGCAGCGGTCTCACCATCAGGAAAAACAATTTTTTTGGAAACACCGAGTACAACATCCGTTCCGGCGATTTCAATTCTGAAGATATCCCGGCTACGGGAAACTGGTGGGGGACCTCCACCCCGGCAGCAACCATTTATGACGGGAGGATTGAACAAGGGATAGGGAAGGTACTTTTTGAGCCGTTCCTGGAAAAACCGGTAAACCTTGAAAGCGCAGGTGTCAGATGAAGCGTACCGTAATACTTCTCATGTTCCTGCTTGTGCCGCTGTTCCTCCCGCCAGTTGCGGCAAGAGGAGACGACGACACATTCACTCTCCAGGGGGTTGTCTCGGGGATCTCGGGAGAACCGGTCAAGGATGCTGAACTCTATGTCTATGGGACAAGCAACACAAGGCGCCCGGCTGATTTTATTTCACCAAAAACAGGAAGTAACGGCGCTTACAGGCTGGTTCTACCGAAAAAAGTCTACTGGGGAGTTGCCAGGATAAAAAAAGGTGAACGGTACGGTCCTCTTATGCCTGGAGACAGGCACTCCGGCGAACCTGTAAGGATAGATCCGGAAACCGATACCGTGCTGACTCTGGACTTTACTGTCGCGGACATGCAGGAACTCGCCAAAAAACGTGAAAAAGGGAGAGACGAACTCATCGAGATCTCCGGGACGGTAACCAGAGACGGCAAGGCCGCAGCAAACGCTTATGTGTTTGCACGAGTCGGTAAAATTACTGCAACACTCCCCGAATATTTCTCCGGGTGGACGGACGACTCCGGAATATTCAGCATAAAACTTCCGCCAGGGCACTACCATATCGGCTGTGAGACAGAGTTCCCCCCCGCAGTCGCCAGCGAAAGAGTTCAGGAAATCGATGTTACCGCCGGGAAATTACCGGTTGCAATTAGTTTGCAATTACCGTTAAGATGAAACATTAAAAAATTTCTCAGCCTCTGGAGGATTCAGGATGTCACGGCTCTTATTGGCACTGCTTCTGATCATTTCCGCACTTTACATATCGCCGCTTAATGCCTGTGTCGGGAAGACTCTTCACATCGGCATTCTCGATAATCCGAACGAGCAGATGCTGGCAGAACTTACCTCTCAGCTCATAACAGCCCGCACCGGAACGACTGTCAAAATCGATACATTCAAGGCACAGAAGGAGTTATACGGCGCCGTGAAACAGGGACAGGTCGGGATGGTAATCGAAAATACCGACAGGGCCCTGGAGATGATCGGCAAACCTCGTGAATCCGGGAAAGCCGGCTTTGAATCCGCCAAGGCCGAGTACCGGAAAAGCCTGAATCTCATCTGGCTTGAGCCTTATGGGACAGTACAGGGAGGGGGGAGTCTGAAACTCTTTGCGCCTGTCGTTTCCAATGATATCCTGAGCAGCCTTCCTGCCCTTCCGAAATTACTGCAGAAACTGTCGGGGATAGCTAATGACTCCGGATACAGCAGGATCCTGAAAGCAAAGGGTGATGAAAAGCCGAAGAAGCTGGCAAAAGATTTCCTCAAATCCAAGAAGCTGATCTAAAAGGCATATCTTCCAGCTGATGCTACCCGAAGGCAATAAATTCATACAGTGGTTGTCATCGACACAACTCTCCTTAATCCTTTTCGGGCTTCTCGCGGCAGCTGCAATTCCAGGCACGCTGCTGAAATCACAGAGAGAGTACTACAGTCACCCGGCATTCCAGGTTCTTATTTTCGCCTTCGCCCTTCATCTTGCTCTTTGTACGGCAAAGAGGTGGAAATCACTTTCCTGGTCAACGCTGATTGTGCATGCAGGAGTTCTGATAACCCTTGCAGGGGCCTTTCTTACCGGAACAGGCTACGTTGCGACCATCAACATTTACGAAGGGGAAAGTTCCAACTCTGTATACCGGTGGGATCTGAAGCAGGATGCCCCTTTCGGCCATGAGATCAGGGTAAAAAAGATCAATGCGGAGTTTCATCCGGTACCGCTCCAGATTGGGGTAATGAAGGGTGATCAGAAATATGTGGCCAAACCCTTTGAAGTAAAAACCGGCGAGTCCTTCCCCCTTGACGGCTATTCGGTCAAGGCGGAAAAATTCGATCCGATGAGGGAAGCAGTCACGATAACCGTAATGAAGGGTACCAGGATCATAGGCTCTGCCGACACTCTCGGGATATCTTCCCTGCCGGCCGACTTCCCTTTCAGCTTCAAACTGGTCGCCTTTCAGGATGCTGTCATAAAGAGGTTCGGGGTCGACCTTGAACTTCTCGAAAACGGGCATGTGGTGACCAGTGGCGTTACCGAAATAAATCATCCGTTTAACTGGAACGGTCTGGATTTTTTCAACACCGAAATAAGCCGCGATCAGGACAAACGCCCTTTCGCCGGAATCCAGATCGTCAATGACCCTGGGAAATATGTTGTTTACTCCGGAATGTTCATACTTGCTGCCGGGACCATCTCTGCTTGGTACCGCAGGTTCAAAAGGTAGCTGATCATGTCTTCAACCATTCCCCAACCTGAAAATACCGGCTCCTGCCAGGTTCACGGCGGTCATGCCAGAAAAGCCAACCTGACTCTCCTGGCGATGATTCTGACCGGTTTTGCGATGATAATCTGGCATGTCTGGCTTTACGGCCCTGCCGGACACGTTAAAGATATCGCCAAGAGTAACGATCCTTTCTTGTCGATGCTCGGCGCTGAACTATGGAATCTCCTGACTGACAAACACGGAATTCTTGCGGAGCTTTGGGATATCTTCCCATATTTCATTTCAGGTATTCTGCTTGCCGGTTATATCCGGACATTCAAGATTGCGGTCAAGCTTCAGCTGACCCTTAGACGCTACGGCGTCATGAGCGTGTTCCTGGCCTCCTTTATCGGAATCATTACCCCGTTATGTGCCTGCGGCACGCTGACTACCGCAATCAGCCTCCTCTTCGCAGGGATACCTCTGGCCCCGGTCATGGCAATCCTGGTAACCTCCCCGCTGATGAGCCCCTCCACTTACCTCCTGACGTTGAACGATCTCGGCGCCGAATGGACGGTCATAAGGACGCTGGCAGCTTTTTCCATGGGGATCTTTGCGGGGCTTGTGACCCATTTTCTCAAACAATGGGGCTTTGAAACAAAAAATGTCTTTATTGATGGGGCCATAGTTCGGGGCGATTTTCATGATGAGGACTACCCGGATGAGCGCCTTCGCTGCGGCTGCAAGCAGAATTTCGGCAACAGGGTTGCCCTCAGAACCGGCAACAAGTTCTTGATATTCCTGGCAAAGTCATATGAAATGCTCTGGCTTGTCGGGAAATACGTCCTGGTCGGTGTGGTCATAGGCGCCATCGTCGAAAGATACACGCCGAGTGAATGGATTTACCGGTTTTTCGGCAGGAAAGACCCCCTGAACATCCTCTGGATAACAATGGCATCAGTTCCGATGTTTCTCCACCAGATCAGTGCATCAAGCATCATCTATCACATAAAGAGTTCACTCGGAGGTACACTGGACAGCGGAGCGGCCCTCGCATTCATGATCGGCGGCCCGGTGACGGCGATGCCCACGATGGTGATGTTCTGGACTCTCTTCAAGAGAAGGGTTTTCGTACTCTATATGGTTGTCTGCCTTGCCGGCACACTGCTGATAACATACAGCTTCCAGGCTCTGTTCTTTGTGCCCGGCGTCGACACCGGGAATGCTCTCCTTAAAGGGGTGGGATCACTCTCCGGCGGAAATTCTGCTGTAATATCGAAGAGCGGAGAAGACGTCCGCATTGTCATGGACCCTGCAGGTAAACCGTTGATAGCAACCTATGCAAAAAGCCTCGGGACAGAAGGGGCTGTTGTCTTTGATGCGGGTTTATCGAGGTTTATCTCCAGCAATACCGGCAGATACGATAACGGGAAATACATCCGGAATATTGCGGGATGGCTTGAAGAGAACAGCAGCACCAGGCAGAAAGGAAGCATTCTCGCGTACGATCTCTCTGCCGGACGAAACAATCTCTCCGGTCAGGACTTGAAATCCATCGCTGGAGGCATTGACAGCAAATTCACTTTCACCGACAGGACGGATACTCCGTTGATCTCTGAGTCGCTGCTGGAAAAACACAGCCAGGTATGGCTCTTCTTCGGGGATGGAAAAACTCTTTCTGCCTCCGAGATAAAAGCTCTTGCGTCCTACAGCAAGCTTGGCGGGGCTCTTCTGATCGCCGCCGGAGAGCAGAGTCCACACTTTGACGATCTGAACCGGGTCTCATCAAGCTACGGAGTAACGTTCCATGACAGTACACAACAGGGGGAAGAAATCCCTGTTGCAGTTGCTTCACCACTCTTCTACCGGGCAGCCGAATTTATCGGCAGAGCCCTGAAACTGACACATAAAGCTTGAGATTCCTCCTCAAGGATCTCAATAAATTTAACCGGGAGACCAATCAATGAAACCAACAATTCTCGACCTCAACAAGCTCAAGCAGTTCAACGATGACAAACGCTCCCTTGAAACGATCTGGTCCGACGACCATTCAAAGATCAGCCTCCTCTGCATGAAACCGGGGCAGGAGGTTCATACCCATACGCATCACGGCAACCATATCTGGACTGTAGTCGAGGGTGAAGGAGAGTTTTTCACCGGCGGGAAATCCGAGACCATCAAAGTCGGTCAGATCGTCATTGTCCCGGCCTTTGAAGATCACGGAATCAGGAACGCCGGGACAGTCAACCTGGTAATCTCCTCCATGACCGTTGCCGGTGACTAGCATGAAACGGATAGTCAGAAATCCGGATATCCTCTGGCGCGAGGAGGATGAAGCTGTCGAAGAGGCAACCGCGCTGCTTGAAGGGGGCGGAGAGGCAGCTGAGATCGGCACCGCAATCCTCTTCTCTGACGGCACCATGGTGACTCTGAACCTTCTCGGCACCGAAATCTGGAAAAGATGTGAAGGGCTGACTGAAGAGGAGATCGTATCCGAGCTTATTGAAGAGTTTGAGGTGGAGGCCGATATTCTCCGCCATGATGTAGCTGCTTTTCTGAACGAACTTGCCGAAAAAAGGTATATTTCATATGTCTGAAACAGTCCTGAAAGCACCTCTTACCATCAACTGGGCGCTTAACAACAGCTGCAACTTCAGCTGCCGCCACTGCTACAGCCGGGTTGATACCGGCGATGAGCTGGACGGCACGACTCTCAAGGAGTGCCTGACAAAGTGCGCAAAAGCCGGTGTCATGGCCGTCAACTTCGGTGGTGGCGAGCCCCTTTTGCGGAGTGACATCCTTGATATTGCCCGTCATGCGGCAGATGCCGGTTTCCGCGTTTCGATGAACAGTAACGGCTACCTGATAGACCAGGCAAAAGCCGTAGCTCTGAAAGCTGCCGGTTTTGCCAAGATCGGCATCAGCATCGACAGCCACCTTGCCGATGTCCATGACAATTTCCGCGGCATGCAGGGCAGCCATGCAAAAGCCCTTGCCGCCCTGCTCCATCTCAAACAGGCCGGGATCAAGACCTCCATCTCGACGGTCATCTGTACTTTCAATTACAATACCATTGATGAGCTGATCAGCATGGCCAGAAAGCATGGCGCTTCCCAGCTGAATTTTCACAACTTCAAATGCTCGGGTCTCGGCCTTGCCAACAAGGATGAGCTTGATCTATCCCCGTCCCTGTGGAAGGATTTCTACCGTGACGCGATGAAGAGGAAACTGGAGTGCACCGACCTTGACATATCCCTTGACGACCCGATAATCGCTTCGCTGGGAATGCGTGACGAGAGTGCCATGGTCAAGGGGAGCGTCTGCGGAAAACTCTCCCTGAACATCAAGTCGAACGGTGACATAACCCCGTGCGGCTTCATCCCGTCAATAATCGGCAATATCGTGAAAGACGACCTGAAAGAGGTCTGGAAGAACTCCCAGGTACTCGACAAGCTGCGGCACAAGACGCCGCAGGGGAAATGCGCCTCCTGCAACGATTATGCAGAGTGCCTCGGCGGCTGTTCTGCACGGGCGCTTGCCATGACCGGGGACTTCAACAATCCCGATCCGCACTGCTGGGTAGGATGAGCCTCCCGGAGCTGTCAACCCCCATCAGGATTTACTGGGACCTGACCCCGCTTCCGGCTGTTCCGCCGGACCATGAAAAGATCGTAGCAGGGATCATCGAGCTCAAGATCCTCAACCTCGACATCACTGCCACGGCCAGCACTATCCCCGCATCCTGTTTCAAGGTCCTCGAAAAGTGCACGGGCGCCCGGCTGAGGGTCACCCTTACCGTCTCACCAGCGGCGTACAGTGCGCAAGCCGAAATACTTGCCCTTGCCCCGCCCAATGAGCTCCTTTTCGAAGTAACCGGTATTGATACTCTGCGATCTCTCTTCCCTCTTCCTCAACCGGTTGAAGGTGTATCATTCCCCCTGGGCGAACATAACTGGGAGCAGATTCCGGATGTCATCCACTTCTGCTCAAAGAACGGCATCAAGCACCTCGTATTCCCGATGCAGCGCCTGTACAGGGGAGAAGTCCCGTTTTACATTCCTGCCAGCGGCCTGAAAGCGATTTCGGACGCCCTCTTGACATTCTCGTCCGCCCCTGGTCTGAGCGTAACCGCTCACGATCCGTTCGTCTGGCGGGCAATATTTCCTCTCTCGCCTTTTCCCGAAGGGAGATGCCAGGCTGCCAACACGATGCTCTCCATAGATCAGGAAGGTATAGTCTACCCCTGCCCGGTCATGCCGGTCCCTCTAGGTAGCCTCAATGAAATGACCCTGAAGGAGATCGCGAAAGGTGAATTCAAGAAAGCTGTCCGCGCAAGACTGCTTTCCCTGCCGGCAGAGTGTGCGGAGTGTCCCGATGCAGAAAGCTGCAAAGGGGGCTGCAGGGGGCGTGGAGAAAGGGTTTTCGGTACCTGGGAAGCGTTTGATCCCGGCTGCAAGTAGTCTATAAAAGCAACTGTATGAACAAGAAAGAGCCTGCTCCATTTCCAGGAGCAGGCTCTTCAAATTTCCCAGTTTCGCATCAGGGCTCCATTCCTGCCTTCTCTGAATCTAACTCACTGTCCCCACCATAATACCTGCTCCGTTCGGTAGATCTATCGCCAGACGCTTGATGCCGGACAATCCCGCCTCTTCCATCATCCTCTGCAGTTCAATCTCCGAATACGACCGGCCGGAAGATGTCACAAGCAGCATATTCAGGGAAAAGAGCGCCGGGAACGAGGGGCCGTCCTTTGCATCGTTCAGGATGAATTCCTGCACCAGTAGTTTCCCGCCGGGCTGAAGCGCTTGGGCAGCCTTGCGCAAAATCGTCTGGCAACCCTCCGGCCCCTCGGCATGCAGAATATGGGAAAGCCACGCAACGTCAAAGCCGGTCGGGCCCTGATCCAGATGATAATTTCCGGAAGTGAATGAAATCCGGTCGCCAAGACCGTAGCGAGAAATGATACTCTCGGCAAATGAGCGTGACGAAGGAAGATCGTAGACCACCGCTGAAAGGCCTGGATTTTGGCGACAGAAGTGGACGGCATAGGTACCCGGACCTCCGCCAAAATCGAGCAGCCGCTGACAACCGGTCAGATCGACGGCAGCGGCAATACGCGGCGCCAATTGAGTGGCCAGATTGAACATCCCCATAAGGAAACTTTCCCGCTCAGCCGCTTCATCTTCCTGCGGGAAGTCTCTCCCCACCGGAGCACCATTAATAACCGCTTTGTGAAGATGTGCCCAGCCCGGCATCAGATGATGGTGATGAAGGATGATATGCCCCAGATAGCCCGGTTCACCTTTAACCAGATTTTGAGCAGAAAAAGGCGTATTGGTATACCCGCCTGGTCCTTTTTCAAGCAACCCCAGTGAGGCGAGGGCATTCAGGAGCATCTCCATCGCCCTGGCATCGCAGGAACAGGCTGCCGCAACTTCTTCGGCAAAACGTGTTGCTCCGCTCAGGGCTGTGAAGACATCAAGCCTGACCCCGGCATGCAGGGAGCAGGCTCCCCAATAGCTGCCGGAAAGTTGCAGAAGATCGGGAATTGTCCACTCGCTCTTTTCCATGTTCACCTCCGTCTGCTTGATTCAAGAGAATGCAATAAACTGTATCAGCTGGAATCAAGGTGTCAATTTCATAACTTTTCAAGTCTCGCAGCTTGAATATCCGTAGAAAACAAAACGCCCCACCACTTATTTGTGGCGGGGCGTAAAATGAAGGGTGACCTGCTTCACGCATAGCTATCCATTCAGTAGCATGAATACTGACTATGACATCAGCCGATGCCTGAATAGAGTATGCGCGAATCATCCCGCTCCTTGGCAAGCCTGTTGAACCGTTCGCCATCGCGCAGCTCGTAATAGTCGGTAGGAGTATTGATATTGATAAAGGAGACAAAGTCAGGATCGAAAATGGCTACCTGTTCCAGATTCATCCTGTTGACATTGGTCCGGTCGAAAAAGGAGACAATCCTTCTCTGGCCGCTCAGCAGAGTGGTTTCAATGACAGCCAGGCACCCCTTCCCGTAAACGGCATGGAGCGGTTCCAAACCGTCAGGACCTTCGGGTATCAGGACACCCCCGGCATCGGCATGGCTGGCCATGTGCCGGATCAGCCCTTCGACCAGATACGGCATGTCACAGGCCACGGCAAAGATGGCGGGATTGCTGCTGTGGTAAAGGCCGGAGTGGATGCCGGCGAGTACTCCCATCTCCTTAAGGACGTCCTGCACCTTGCGGCAGGGAAGAAAATCGTACTGGTCAGGGGTGTTCGTGACAAGGATCACTTCCTTGAAAATATCTGCAAACAGCCGGTATATCGCCTCAATGAACCGGCCGCCCCGGTACGGCAGGAGCGCCTTGTCGCTTCCCATACGGGTCGATTTCCCACCGGCGAGGATAACCCCGGTCACCCCGGAAATCTGCGTCACTGATCCCATCGGCAGCCTCCTTCTTCCCTGATCACTTCCCCCGCTCAAAACCTTCCCTTGAAGCAAGGAGATCCAGATGGATCGTCAGCAGATCTTGAACCTCAAGCGGGATATCGCCCCCCCCAAGACGTGAATCACGGGTCTTTATGTAGCGGCTGCAGGCCTTACAGGTATCCACCCGGGTTGTTCCGTCGCCGGCAGTAAAGTAGGAAAGGTCATCAACGTTTTCAGTGGCGCAGTATGCGCACTTGAGACGCTTGAACGGCCAGCTGGTGCTGCAGGTCGCACAGCTGAGCCTGCGGCGCCCCTCCTCGCCGACCAGTTCGGCCATTCCTGCCCGTGAACCGCAAAAGGGACAATGCCCCTCCTCCCAACCGTCAAAGCTCCCGGCTGCGACGGTGGAGGCAGCCAGCTCCAGAGCCGTGCGCAGCGGAATTTCGAACAGGTACTCCAGCAAAGGCGGTGGAACATCGGCAGCAGTGGCGGCCTCATCCAGCAGAGCCCGGCGGCGCTCAAGAATGGCTGCAAAGAGCGGCCCCGAATCCAGCACTCCATTTCCCAATGCAGCATCGACCCGAGCCAGCTCCCGATGGCCATCCCGACCGGCTGCAGACAAAACCTGAATGATCCCGGCAATAAATTTAGTAGACTGATCCCGGTCAATCACAAGGTCAAGAACAGAGACAAGCGAAAACTTGTTGCTGATTCTCTGTTGAAAATTAATTCCGTCAAGCCTGACAGTAATACCGGTCTCATGTTCACGACCGGAGATATATTCATAGAGCCCGGAAAAAAGCGGCACTATATCGGCATATTCCGGTGAGGCTGCTACAGCAGCCCGGAGAGCGGTCAGTTTGTCGTCTGTGCTGGTCATTTTTACTCCGATCTAGGGTAATAGGCTGAAGGCTGAAGACAGAAGGGAAACATACTGTTCACCTAATCACCTTCAGCCGTCAGCCCAAATACCTGCCTTAAGGATTGTTCCCGGTAACTTCCTTGTACCACTTGGGGTGGTGATGTTTTGCCCAGGCGCGGGAAACCTTGCCCCAGAGCATGGCCTCCAATGTTCCCGGATTGCCTATCGTAGCCAGGTAGACATGGACAACCACGAACATGATCGATCCCACGAACATCAGTCCATGCAGCATCAGCGACATCTGCACAATCCAGCGAGGAAACAGCAGCGGCATCCAGATGAAGAGCCCGGTCACACCCAGTATGGCAGTCGCAGCGCCGATGAATACGGCAAACATCTTCTGACCGGCATTGAACTTGCCGACCCTGAGATGCACATCTTCCGTGCTCAGATACCCGCCCCTCTGCCTGACCCACTCCCGGTCATCCTCGTTGAAATCGGTTACCCGGCTGCGATTGTGCAGGAACAGGGCTAGGGAACTGAAGAAAAAGAGTACCCCTGCAACCTTGTGAACCGTAATGGCATGATGGCCGCCACCAAAAAGATTGAAGTAACCGGTGAAAAGTCGCGAGTAGAGCCCAAGCCCCGAGAGGAGCAAGGAGAAGAAGGTTACCGTGACGAACCAATGCAACACCCTTTCCTTGGTTGAAAAGCGATCGATATATCTACTTGTCATGGTGACCCTCCTCACCGGTTTCCTCTTCGATCTTCTTGGGACCAATGGTCACATAGTGCAGCAGCATGGCGCCGATACTTCCCCAGAAACCGAGGATACCGAGAGGCTTGATGACATCCTTCCAGAGGAAGATCGATAGCGGAATGCTCGGTTTGTCAGGGAGCCCGTACTTTTCAGGTGGTCCTTCCAGGGCATAGACAACACCGAGTCCGTTCAGGTCGTCTACACCGTAAAGGATCTTCTTTGCGGAGGTTGCAGCAGAAATCAGCTGGTTGCGGTTGCCGAACTTCAGCGTTTCGGTCGGGCAGGCCTTGGCGCAGGCAGGCGCCATACCTCCAACGACACGGTCGAAGCAGAGATGACACTTGGAGACTTTATCATCGGCTCCGTAGCGGGGGATATTGAAAGGACAGGCTGATATGCAGTATTTGCAGGAAATGCACTTCTCCTTGTTATAGACGACGATGCCGTCACTGGTCCGGTAGAGAGCTCCCGGCGAAGGGCAAACCTTCATGCAACCGGCATCACCGCAGTGCATGCAGCGCTCGTTGAAAAACTGCCAGGAGACCTTTTCACCTGGTGCAGATTCAACGAACCTGATCCTGTTGTAGAGCGCCGGAGTCAGATCGCGGGGGTTTTCAAAAGTCCCCTGGTTGGCAGTCTTGTCGGCATCCAGCTTGTTCCACTGTTTGCAGGCAACCTGACAGGAACGGCAGCCGATGCATCTGGCGGTATCGACGAGAAAACCCTTGCGGGCAGCTTGGTTTATGGTATCAGCCATGACTTACCCCTTTCTCGCGATCCCGACCATGAATGCCTTGGTCTCAGGGATCATCGTGTTGGCATCGCCCGCTGTCGGGGTCAACAGATTAGCGGCGTCTCCCACGCCGGGGGTATGCCAGCCGAAGCACCAGGGAAGACCGACTGTGTGCACCTGCCGCTCCCCGATTTTCAGGGACCGGATCCGCGGAGTAACCATGGCTACGGCATCGATTTTCCCGCGGGCAGAGGAGACCTCAATAATGTCACCGTTACTGATCCCCTTTTCCTTTGCCAGATCCGGGCTGATCTCCGCAAACTGGCGCGGCTGCAGCTCCAGGAGCCAGGGTATGTTACGGGTCATGACACCGGTCTGCCAATGCTCTGTCACCCGGTATGTAGTACCGACATAGGGGAAACGGACATCACAGGTAGCAATGACATCTTCCTTGATGGTGGCATCGTTGAACACCTTGCTGGCCGGGTTGGTCATCTGCTTGGAGAAGAAGTTTTCCGGGACCGGACATTCCATCGGCTCGTAGTGCTCCGGGAAGGGACCGTCTTTCAGACCGGGGCCAAAGATGGCAGCCAGGCCATCGGCACGCATGATGAACGGCTTGCGCCCTTCCTTCTCGTTTGCCATCGGCGGCCAGGGACCGTCGGGAACATCGCCGACCCAGGCGCCGAGTTTGCCGTCGGGAAGCACAGCGGCCGGGTTCCAGTAGACCACTGCCTTCTTGATGTTGAAAGGCTTGCCGTCAGGGTCGCAGGAGGCACGGTTGTAGATGATGCGGCGATTGACCGGCCAGCACCAGGCCCATTCCGGAAACATGCCGAGACCGGTCGGGTCCTTCTTGACACGGCGGGCCATCATGTTGCCTTTCTCATTGTAGCTCTGGCAAAAGATCCAGCAGCCGCTGGACGTTGTGCCGTCGGCCTGCAATTGGGCGAATCCGCCAACGAGCTCACCCTTCTTGCCGAGCAGCTTTTTCGGAGCCCAGGGTGGAGGCGGTGGCGGCGGTTTTTCTCCCGGCTTCAGCTTGGATTTATCCTCCACCTCTTCGATGAAGAAGCCGTTGATCTCTTTGGCCACTGCATGGATATCGACATTTTTGATCGTGCCGTCAGCACGCTTGAAGCCGTAGTTCCAGGTAAGGGCCGTCAGTTGCTCCGGGAGAGCCCCGCCCTCTTTGGTGTAGAGAGCCTTCAGTTTCTGGAACAACTCGTGAATAATCTCTGCATCAGGCTTGCTCTGACCCAGTGGCTTTACTGCCGCATAACGCCACTGCGCCCAGCGGCCCGAGTTGGTGATCGAACCCTCCTTTTCGAACGAAGCAGCCGCAGGTAGGAAGAATACTTCTGTCTTAACCTTGGACGGATCCATTCCCGGTCCTTTCCAGAATGAAGCGGTCTCATTGTCGAACAGATTGACCGTCACCATCCAGTCCAGTTTTGCCAGCGCATTCCTGACCTTGTTGGAGTTGGACCCTGAACATGCTGGATTCTGGCCCCAGGCAAAGAACCCCTTGAACTTCCCTTTGATCATATTGTCGAAGATCATCAACCAGGAGCCGTTCATTCCCGGGTCCAGCTTGGGTAGCCAGGAGTAGCCGAAATCGTTCTCCTTAGTAGCTTTCGCGCCGTAAATCGCCTTCAGATAGCTGATCAGGTACTTGTTGCGGTTCCCCCACCAGTTGGCGCTCTGGGGATCCTTGGTCTTGGGGGTATGTTTCTCGATGTAGGCGGCACTGTCTTTCAGGTCGGCAGACGGCACCGGCATGTAGCCGGGCAGGATGTGGAACAGCAGGCCGTGGTCTGTCGAACCCTGGACATTGGACTCGCCGCGCAGTGCGTTGATACCGCCGCCGGCCACCCCCATGTTCCCGAGCAGCAGCTGGATGATGGACATGGCACGGATATTCTGGGTGCCGACCGAATGCTGCGTCCATCCCATTGCGTACAGCGAAGTGCCCGCCTTGTCCGGAGCTCCGGTTGTGGCGTACAGCTTGTAGACCTCGAGCAGGGTCTCCTGCGGAGTGCCGGTGGTCTTCGAGACCAGTTCAGGCGTATAGCGGCCGTAATGTTTCTTCAGGAGCTGGAATACGCTGTTCGGGTCCTTGAGTGTCGGATCCTTGATGATACTTTCGTCGGCATTTTTCCGAAACGACCAAGACTTGACATCGTAACTTCGTTTTTTGGCATCATAGCCGGAGAAGAGCCCGGCCAGTTCGCCCGGCAGCTTGAAGTCACCGCTTACCAGATAGGCAGCATTGGTATAGTCACGCACATACTGTTCGAAATAGAGCTTGTTCTGCAGGATGTAGTTGATCAGTCCGCCCAGAAAGGCGATATCGGTGCCCGAACGCAAAGGGGCATAGAGGTCGGCCTTGGAGGCACTGCGGGTGAAACGCGGGTCGACGCAGATGATCTTCGCGCCGGCATCTTTCGCCTTCATGATCCAGCGGAAGGATACCGGGTGGTTTTCGGCGGGGTTGGCCCCCATGATGAGGATTACGTCAGAGTTCTTGAAATCTATCCAGTGATTCGTCATTGCACCGCGTCCAAACGACTCTGCCAGAGCCGCTACAGTTGCGCTGTGTCAAATGCGGGCCTGATGTTCAATATACACCAGGCCTAACCCCCTCAGGAATTTTTGATACAGATAGCACTCTTCATTGTCCAGCGCCGCACTACCCACCGAAGCCATTCCCATGGTGCGGTTCACTACGGCTTCGATCTCCTTCTCCACCTCGGCCGTACCAACCTTCTCCTTGATCTTGATCCTGGAGGTTGCCAGGAAGCTCGTGTCGCGGGTTGTTTTGACTTTTTTTGCAATCTCATCCAGCGCCCACTCCCAGGAGACTTCCTGCCACTTGTCGGCCCCGGCGGCGCGGTACATCGGCTTGGTGACACGGGCCTTGTTGTCGCGCAACTGGTAAACCGACGAGCCCTTCGGGCAGAGAGAACCTTCATTAATGGGATGGTCAGGGTCCCCCTCGACATTGATGATGTTTCCGGCCAGCGTGTGAACGATCATGCCGCAGCCGACAGAACAGTAAGGACAGATCGTGGTCGTCTCCTTGGCGTAGCGAATGCTCAGCTCTTCAGCTTTCGCCTCAACCGGAGCCAGGCTCAGACCGAAGGTGGACATCGCCATCCCCGCTCCCGAGAGCTTCAGAAAATCCCTTCTCGATACTGCCATGGGTTCTACCTCCTTGCGTGGGATTAAGTGCATATGCTCCAAATTCGGCAAATAAGGTTTTACTGTCTCATTAAACACGGGAGAATCAGAGTGCAGCTGACATGGCCACGTGATATACTTGCATAAAGTATTAAGTAGTTAATGCGTTTTGCATTTTAGTACGCAGTTTTATAATTGCAACTAAATATTGCAGGGCAGGTTGTGTTATTTTAAGGAATCTGATGCATGAAGCGATTGGCGCTGCCATTTCAGGCTTGTATTATTTGAGTCAGAGGGATATAGAAGTTCAACAGTCGGTATTTTCAATGGAAGCACGTCCGTCGCTGGTGGGCGGCCCGGTCTTCAAAACCGGTGGGGGGGATGAGAAATCTCCCCGGTGGGTTCGATTCCCATGTGCTTCCGCCAGACTAATTTCAAGTGGTTAGCTACGCAAGGCTAACCACTTTGACTGAATGACAAAATGTGCATAGTGACTTAGTAGTGTGTTTGAGCTGAACCTTATGAAAGAAGGTCAGAACAATTTGCCCTGACCCTCTCACGTTGACAACCAATTAAAATAAAGCAACCGTTAATCAAACTCTTCAAAGAAGAACGGGTTGAAGAACCGGTTGAAGAAGAACGGGTTGACTCCGGCATCGGACTTCGCTTCAGACTTTATTACCTTAACCGCTGTCTGCTTCACTTCGGCATTTTTTACAGGCAGCTTGACTATTTCAACTACCTTCGGTTTTGCGATTTCTACCTTTTTAATTTCAGCTGCTGAAGCCGCACTCGTAATTAAAGCGAAGGTCATGCCAACCAGCAATGTAGTCAGAATGGTTCCAAGTCTCAGAAGCGAATGTCTAATTATGTTGGTAAAGTCTCTCATAATTCACACCTACCTTCCTGATTATTCCAGTGCTTTTATCTCCGCAAACTAACTGATAAAACTCTACTTGCTTGCAACTATTACAATACTATATTGCAACTGTTTTTTCAAGAATAATCTGGCCTCAAAACCAACTATCTAGCTGATATTACAGGATAATTTTACCATACAAGAGAAGACCTGGCAGCAGAACCCGCCTTTGCTACCCAACGAGGTATCCTGCCTGTAGCAACCAATCCAACCAGAATAACAGCTTAATCTTTGAAGTAGGCAATCCCCGGTCTGATTCCAACAAGAACAGCTACAATG
>JBGQLM010000044.1:0-27531 GCA_041500085.1 Geobacteraceae bacterium | reverse complement strand
GCCCCGCTTTGACGCAACCTTCAGCTCGGGCGGCGTTGTCAGCTGGCTGGGCAACACCAACTCCTCCCCGACAGCCATGGTGCAGCAAGGCGACGGCAAGATCGTGGTGACCGGATACACGTTCGACGGTTCAATCGACAATCTGCTTCTGCTCAGGTTCAACACCGACGGCAGCCTGGACAGCAGCTTCGGCACAGGTGGCGTTGTCACTTACTCCGGCGGCTACAACGACCACGGCTATGGTGTTGCGCTCCAAGCAGACGGCAAGATCGTGGTGACCGGATTAACTAACGACGGCTATATTGATAATCTGCTTCTGCTCAGGTTCAACGCCGACGGTAGCCTGGACAGCAGTTTCGGCACGGACGGCGCCGTCACCTACTCGGGTGGGACCAGCGACCAGGGCAATGGCGTAACGATTCAGGATGGCAAGATTGTGGTGACCGGAATAACTACCGATGGTTCTAATGATATTTTGCTTCTGCTCAGATTCACCGCCGACGGCAGCCTGGACAGCGACTTCGGGAGTGGCGGAGTTGCCACTTACAACAGTAGCAGCGATAATACCGGCGCTGCTGTGGCGCTCCAGTCTGACAAGAAGATCGTGGTAACCGGGTACTCCGACGACGGCAGTGTTCCAAAGCTGCTGCTGCTCAGATTCACTCCGGACGGCAGCCCCGACAGCAGCAGCTTCGGCTCGGGCGGCGTCATCACCTACAGCAGCGCCGGCCTCTCTGATCGGGGCCTGGGGATGGCGCTCCAGCCAGATGGCAGCATAGTGGTAACCGGGATCACCACCAACAGTTTCACCTTCACGGATGATCTGCTGCTGGTCCGCTTCAATGCCACCGGAGCAATTGACAACAGCTTTGGGACCAACGGCCTGGTCACCTATCCGAACGGCCAGGGCCTGGGGGTGGCTGTCCAGACTGACGGCAGGATTGTGACGACCGGTGCTAACTACAACGGCAATGGCGACCTGCTGGCATTGCGCACCAATCCTGACGGCACCCCGGATTTATCCTTTGGCCCCGGCGGCGGCTATACTTACGACAGCGGCGGCTGGGATTCCGGCCAGGCTGTGGCCGTCACGACCGACGGCAAAATCATCGTGCTTGGCGCAACTGACGCTCCCCTCTACAATACCATTCAGCTACTCCGCCTGAACGGCACTACCCCGCCCAGCGCCACCAAAGTTGCAGCCGGTGCTGTCACCGCCACCAGCGCCACGCTGAACGCTTCGATCAACGCCAACGGCCTGGACAGCACTGTCACTTTCCAATACGGCCTGACCACTGCCTACGACATGAGCGCTCCCGCCAACCCGGCCATGTTCAGTGGCGTGGCTGACACCCCTGTCAGCGCCGACCTCAACGACCTTGCCCCTGTAGCCACCTACCATTACCGGGTAGTGGCAACCAGCAGCGCCGGCAGTGCATATAGCAGCGACAATCAGTTCACCACAACCAGACTGAGTCAGTCGATCAATTTTGACCCGCCACCAGCAGTCATGGTCGGCGGCAGCGGTACGGTCAGCGCCAGTGGCGGAGCCTCCGGCAATCCGGTCACTTTCACCTCTCAGACCCCGGCGGTCTGCACCACGAGCAACAGCAACGGTGCCACGGTCACAGGTGTCAGCATCGGATCTTGTGTCATTGCTGCTGATCAAACTGGAAACGCTGCTTACAGTGCTGCTCAGCAGGCGATACTGACCTTCACGGTCACGCGAGTTGCGGCCACCCTCACCGTCACCAAATCCGGCAGCGGCACAGGAACGATCAACGCCACCGGCTGCACACTGATCTGGGACGGCAACAGCGGCAGTTGTACCGTCGACAAGAATGCAGGGATAACCATTGCCGGAGCCGGTACCAACGGCACAGCATTCGCCGGCTGGTCAGGCGCCTGCACAGGAACCATCCCTTGCACCCTGACCTTAGACGTGAATAAAGACGTCACCGCCGCCTTCGATGGTCTCCCAACCTCTGCTGCCTCGCCCATCGGCGGCATCTACCTGGGGAGCAGGGATGTGACCCTGAGCTGCAGCGACATCTCGTCATGCAGCATCTTCTACACCATTGACGGCTCAACGCCTACCACCGGCTTCACCCCCTATAGCGCACCTATCACCATCAGCGCCAACACCACTCTGAAATTATTCGCCCGGAGTCAGACAGGTACCGACTCGGCGGTCAGAAGCGAAAAATACACCATCGTCCCCCGTTTTGACGCATCTTTCGGCACAAACGGCATTGTCAGTTCTCCGGGCAACTATTTCCAGGCAGAGACAATTCAGAACGACGGTAAAATCGTTGTGGCTGGATTCAGCAACGATGGCAAATTACCTCTCATGAGGTTCACTGCTGCAGGTGCACTTGACACTGGCTTTGGTGCAGAAGGCATCGTCATCTACAGCAGCGGCGCTGAAGATTCTGCCGACACGATCGCGCTTCAGGCTGACGGCAAGATCGTGGTGGCCGGGTATACCTACGACGGCAGCATCATGAAACTGTTGCTGCTGAGATTCACTGCCGGCGGCACCCTGGACAATAACTTCGGCACCAACGGCGTCGTCACCTATTCCGCTGGCAACGGCGATTCTGCCTCCGACGTGGCTATTCAGGCCGACGGCAAGATCGTGGTGGCAGGGTCCTCAGGTGATGGCAGCCGCGCGGACCTGTTACTGTTAAGATTGAATAGCGACGGCACCCCGGACAACGGCTTTGGTAGCAGCGGTGTTGTCGCTTACTCCGGCGGCCATGAAGATAACGGTAGCAGATTGGCGCTTCAGGCCAACGGCAAAATCGTAGTAGTCGGGTACTCAGGAAACGGCAGCGATGATGATCTCCTGGCGCTACGCTTCAATGCTGACGGCACTCCGGACACCGGCTTCGGCAACAACGGCGTTTTCGCTTACAATGGCAGTCTCAATGATTACGGCCAGGGGGTGGCGCTTCAGGCCGACAGTAAAATCGTGATTACCGGGTCGACCCTCGACAGCGTTACCAACACAAATACAGTGCTGACGCTACGATTGAACAACGACGGCACGCTCGATACCGGCTTTGGCAGCAGCGGTATTACCACGTACACCCGTGGCTTTGACGATAGCGCTAAAGCCGTGGCGCTCCAGCCCGACGGCAAGATGGTCATAGTCGGAAGCAGCTCCAACGGCAGTAATACTGATCTGCTGGTACAACGATTGAACAGCGATGGCACGCCGGACATTGCCTTCGGCCCGGGCGGAGCCTTTAGCTACGACAGCGGCAACGGCAATGAATCCGGTTATGCCGTGGCGCTCCAGCCCGACGGCACGATCGTGGCTGCAGGAAATATCGACGACAGCGGCACTGGCCTGCTGCTGCGGTTGAACGGCACGCCCCCGCCCGCCACCACCGGTGCTGCCAGCGGCGTCACCGCCACTGCCGCCACCTTGAACGCTACGGTCAACGCCAACGGCCTAGTCAGCACTGTCTCTTTCGAGTACGGCCTTACTGCTGCCTACGGCACAAGTATCGCCGCCAGTCCGGCCACGGTCACTGGCACCTCTGACACCGCCGTCAGCGCCGCCATCGGCAGCCTCACCCCCGGAGCCACTTACCATTACCGGGTAGCGGCGACCAGCAGCGCCGGCACTGCATACGGCAGCGACGCCCTGTTCACTTCGGCCAGGCTGAACCAGGCCATCACCTTCGGCCCGGCACCGACCGTCATGGTTGGCGGCAGCGGCACGGTCAGCGCCAGCGGCGGAGCCTCCGGCAATCCGGTGGCCTTCACCTCCCAGACCCTGGCGGTCTGCACCACTGGCGGCAGCAACGGCGCCACAGTCACCGGCGTCAGCTCAGGGACCTGCACCATTGCCGCCGACCAGGCGGGAAACAGCAGTTACAGCGCCGCCCAGCAGGTGACGCTGAGCTTTACGGTCTCAACAGGCAGTGCCACACTGACCGTAACACTTCCCGGCAGCGGTGGCGGTTCGGTTAACAGCAGTCCGGGCGGCATCGCCTGCGTCAGCGACTCTTCGTCCAATTGTTCACACTCCTTCACCAGCGGCACTCCGGTCACCCTCAACGCCACCCCGGACTGGAAGTCGATCTTTACCGGTTGGGGAGTCCCGTGCAGCGGCAACGGCAGCTGCGTCATCAGCCTTGATGGCGACGCCGGAATTTCCGCCACATTCGACCCCAAAAAACTGGTGATGCTACCGGGGCCGACCTACTTTGCCACTATGCAGGATGCGTACAATGCTACCGGCGAAGGCAATGTCAAATTCCGTGATCAGACCTTTACCGAGAATCTTGTCTTCAACCGCTCGATCAGTCTGGTGTTGGACTGCGGAATGAATGACGTTTGGAGTAATGTTGGTTACACATACTTGAGCGGCTCGCTGACAATAGCGGACGGGAGTGTAACCCTCAGCAATCTGATCATTCAATAAAGTCAGCACTGACTCAGGCTTTTTTCCAGAGCGCTGAACGCCCCGGGCAAACCGGTTACAACCGGGTGGAACAGCAAAAATGCCAGCGATGACGTGACGACGCTACAGAACTATTTTGCTGGCGACGTAGCCTCGGTCAAGGTCGTAATCGCAACGGACTTGAATTTCCTGCTATACTTTGATGCGTTACGTTTCAACTTGTGTCAAGTGTGCCGGATTACAAGGAGAAATAATGTCCGCCACCCCCTGGTGGAAAAACTCGCGCGGCGAGCTGTTCGTGATCGCCCAGTTCATAGTCATTGCCCTGGTTGCCATGGCTCCCCGGACCCTGTCCGGGCTTCCGGAGTGGAGCAGCGGATTCAGGACCTTCGGCTCGATCGCCGGCGGGCTGATGATACTCTCGGGCTTGTCCCTCGCGGCTGCGGGAGCGCTGAAGCTCGGCCACAACCTGACCCCTCTCATAACGCCTAAAGAGTCCGGTGTGCTGCTGGAACAGGGCGCCTACGGGCTGGTGCGCCACCCGATCTACAGCGGCATCCTGCAGCTGGCGTTCGGCTGGGGGCTCCGGACTCACGGCTGGCTCACCCTGGGCTATGCACTGCTCCTTTTTGTGATCCTCGACCGCAAGGCCAGACGCGAAGAAGTGATCCTGCACAAGGTTTTTCCCGGTTACGCTTCGTACTCCCGCCGTGTTCGCCGCCTGATACCCTTCATCTACTAGCAGTTGCAGAGGGACAGATGAACAACTCCGACTTTTCAATAAAATATCTTCTTCTCCTCCTTCTCGTATCGTTTTCTCTGGCCGGATGCGCCACGGCAATTCCCCGGGCCGATCTGCAGAAGAAACTCCTGGAAAATCCGGCACCGCTCATAGTCGATGTCCGCTCCGAGGGCGAGTACTCCGCCGACCACATCCCCGGCGCTATCCGGATACCTTTCTACTCCATAGGCTCGGGACTGAGGCTGCTTTCTATCCCGAAAGAAAAGCCGGTCGTCCTCTACTGCGAACATGGACCGAGAGCCGGCCTGGCCGGCATCAGCCTCTATTTTCAGGGTTTTGAGAAGGTATATTCCCTTGAGGGGCATATGAAAGGGTGGCGGGAGAGCGGACTACCTGTAGAAAAAGCCCCTAGCGCGCTAATACCTCCATTATAAAAACAGGCTTACCTGTTTTGTTCATTTTTGATACTATCCGTAAATTCAAATCAATCTCCAAGAAAAGGATCAACTCATGTCTTTCCGAACTATTGAATGGCGTAACGACAAAGTGATCATGATCGATCAGACAAGACTCCCTTCCGAAGAGATCTATAATGAATACAGCGACTTTCAGGGGGTCGCCGAAGCGATCCGCGGCATGATAATCCGGGGAGCACCGGCGATAGGTGTTGCTGCCGCCATGGGTGTAGCCCTGGGAGCACGGGATATCATCGCAGACACCCACGAATCCTTCTTCAAGCAGCTCGACAACGTCTGCGATGTTCTTGCCAAGACCCGCCCGACCGCAGTCAACCTGTTCTGGGGAATAGCGCGGATGAAGAAGGTTGCCGAGGCGAACCGGGATAAGGACATCAACTCCATCCGGGCACTGCTGAAAGCGGAAGCGATCAGTATCGAAACCGAAGACCTCCAGATCTGCAAGGCTATCGGCAGGCACGGCGCACCTCTGATCAGGGAGGGGTCGACTGTCCTCACTCACTGCAATGCCGGCGGCCTTGCAACATCCGGCTACGGCACGGCACTCGGTGTCATTCGTGCCGCCCATGACGCCGGGAAGAAGATCAGGGTCTTTGCCGATGAAACGCGCCCCTGGCTCCAGGGAGCACGGCTTACCGCCTGGGAGCTGATGAAGGATAACATCCCGGTAACCCTGATTGCGGACAACATGGCGGGCTGGTTCATGAGCAGAGGTGAAATCGACTGTGTCGTGGTGGGGGCGGACAGGATTGCCGCAAACGGCGATACGGCAAACAAGATCGGCACTTACAGCGTCGCAGTCCTGGCAAAGGAGAACCGGATCCCGTTCTATGTCGCTGCGCCGATATCCACTCTTGACCTTACGCTGGCAAGCGGCGATGAGATCCCGATCGAAGAGCGTCACTCCCATGAAGTCACCCATCTCTGCGGACAGCCTATAGCCCCTGAAGGGGTGACCGTTCGCAACCCCGCATTCGATGTGACTCCGGCGAAATATATCACGGCGATCATAACCGAAAGAGGATTTGTCAGAGGAAACTACGAAAGTGGACTAAAGAGCCTGGTGGGCAAGTGAGCCATATGCTCGACATCAGGGCGGCTTTGAAGGCCGCTCTGACACCTGATCTGGAAGGGGATAACGAAAGAGCACTGGTCGAGCTTATGAGCGAACTCGGTTTCACTTATCCGCCCCGTTCAGCAACGAATATACGGCTTCTTTCAGAGCAGTTTCCAATAGAGACGCTGACGAAAATAGCTGTGTCGGCTCTTGACTGTGCCATGCCTGATATGGCGCTCAACAATCTTGAGCGGATTTCTTCAGCCCTTGCAGACTCATCACTTGCCAAAATCTGCGACAGAGAGGACAGGCTCTGCCAACTGCTTGCCCTTCTCGGTTCATCCCCCTTTCTTACCAACATAATCTGCCGCGACCCGGCTTCTTTCGAAATGCTGTTCGGCCGTTCCGAGATAGATCTCGTAAGAAGCGAAGCGGAAATGCTCGACCTCCTGCGTGCGGAACTACCGCCCGATATCGACTTTCACGGGCTCTTTCATTTCCTGCGCCGCTCCAAATACCGGGAGATGCTCCGTATCGCTACCCGTGACCTCAGCGGTCTTGCAAACCTCGAAGAAGTGACTGCCGAGCTCTCCTCGCTCGCGGCGGCAACCCTGCAGATTGCATGCGAAGTTACCCGCACCATCCTTGTTGCAGAACACGGAGTCCCGATACTTTCGGACACCGGAGAAGAAGCTGAGCTGACAATCCTGGGAATGGGCAAATTCGGCGGAAGGGAGCTGAACTTCTCTTCCGACATCGATCTTATCTACTTCTACTCTTCGGATCAGGGGACAACCGTCGGAGCACCGGATGGCCAGGGGGGGATGAAGGGGCAGATCTCTTTGCACACTTTCTTTGTGAAGCAGACCGAAATGATTTCGAAGGCGGTCTCGCAGGTGACCGATGAAGGCTTCGTCTTCAGGGTCGATCTGGGGCTCCGACCGGAAGGCAAGGGCGGAGACATGGCACTATCCCTTCGCTCCGGAGAAGTCTACTACGAACTGTGGGGACAGTCCTGGGAGCGGGCGGCAATGCTCAAGGCACGGCCGGTCGCCGGGTCGATAGCGCTTGGAAATGAGCTGCTTAAAAGGATCGAGCCGTTCATCTATCGCAGATATCTCGATTACAACCTCATTGAAGACATGATGGCCATGAAGAAGAAGATCGATGCCTCGCTGGCCAGGGAGCTCGAAGGTGAATACAACATCAAGCTCGGGCGGGGCGGCATCCGCGAGATCGAGTTTTTCATCCAGGCGCTGCAGCTCGTCTATGCAGGTAAAAATCCCCAGCTTCGTGAAAAGAACTCCCTGAAGTCGCTGGCCATCCTCAGGAATGCCAAACTGATCACTGACGAGGACTGCCAACTGCTCTCAGATGCCTACCGGTTTCTAAGGACGGTCGAACACAGGATCCAGGTCGTGCAGGAACGGCAAACTCACAACCTGCCGAAAAAAGACGAAGAATATATGGCGCTTGCCAGACGCTGCGGCTTCCGCTCCCCTGACGGGGCTGCACGGTTCAGGGAAGAGCTTGAAAAGCACCGGTCTAATGTCTCGTTCATCTACGGGAACCTTTTCCTCTCCCGTGACCAGAAACTCTTGGAGGAGGTAGCGCCGGAGATCTACCTCTTTTTCGATCGCTCGGCCGACCCGGATATCCTGAAAGACATGCTCGCGGAAAGACGCTTCAGGAATGTCGATGCCGGATACGAGCATCTGCTGCTGCTGCGCGACGGCCCGCAAAGGGCCAACCTTACGGAGCGTGCTCACAGGCTGCTTGAAAAGATCGGCCCCCCCTTGCTCCAGGAGATATTCGCCTCCCCGGATCCGGATATGGCTATGACGAATATGGAGCGCTTTCTCTGCGCGGTCGGCTCCCGTTCCCTGTTCTATGCCCTCCTGGCGGAAAACCGAAAAGTCCTGAAGCTGATCGTCTCTCTTTTCGGCATGTCCGAATTCCTGTCGAAGATCTTCATCGGCCATCCCGAGCTTCTCGACAGCATGGTGGCGAGAACCTTTGCCTCATCGTTCAAGGATGCATCGACCATGGAGCAGGAGCTTGGGGATATGCTGGCCCTGGCTGCCGATTTCGAAGAGCAGCTCGATGTGCTCAGGCGCTATCGGCATGAAGAGTTTCTCCGTATCGGCATGAACGATATTTATGGCAAATTCGGCCAGACCGAGATCGCGATCCAGCTGACTACGCTTTCAGATACATGTCTCAAGGCCGCCTGTGCGATTGCGAAACAGGAGCTTGCCCGATTCGGCACACCGACCTGCAAGGACTCGTCAGGGGTGCTCCAGCCAGCCGACTTCGCGGTCATCGGCATGGGAAAGATGGGGGGGATGGAGCTCAACTATCACTCCGACCTCGATATCATCTACATCTATGACCACCAGGGCTTGACTTCCGGGGCCAGGCAGATCACCAACCACGAGTACTTTGCCAAACTGGGGCAGAAGATCATCATGATCCTGACGACCCAGACCAGAGAAGGTTATGTCTACAAGCTGGATACGCGGTTGCGACCGTCCGGCAATGCCGGCCCTCTGGTCACCTCGCTTGACTCCTTCAAGAGCTACCACCGGGATGAATCCCAGGTCTGGGAGCGCCAGGCGCTTACCAAGGCACGGGTCGTACTCGGCGGTGACATTCTCAAGGAAGGGATAGAAGGGATTATCCGCCATACGGTCTACGGCTTCAGCGCCGACGATTCTGTCCGGGCCGAAATCCATCGTCTCAGGATGAGGATGGAGAACGAGATCGCCAGGGAGAGCGAAGGGAACTACAATATCAAGACCGGCCGCGGCGGGATGGTGGATGTCGAATTCATCGTGCAGTTCCTGTTGCTGAAACATGGCCACTCGTTTTCCGAGATCAGGAGCAACAGTACGCTGATCGCCCTCAAGTCGATCCGGAGCGCCGGAATCATCGACGAGAACGATTGCAACACCCTGCTCGGCGGCTACAAATTTCTCCGCAGGCTCGAAAACCGGCTCAGGATCGTCCATGATTACTCCATGAACGACCTTGGCGGGTCAAAGGAGTATCTCGACATGCTGGCACGGCGCCTCGGCTACGACCCGAAACTCCGCCATCCGGGAGAAGAGCTTATGAAAGAGTATGAAGAGATAACCGAAGGGGTACGCGGAGTGTATGAGCGGATTTTAGGAGCTACGGACAAGGATGGGGGGATATCATGAAACTGCACGAGAATCTGAAATCGTTGGGTGAGAACAAGACCGGCTACTCTTATGACAAACCGGATGCCGGACTGCTGGAGGCGTTCCCCAGCCCCTTCGCCCTGGCGGAGCGCAATCCGTGCGGCGCAGTCGGCACGATCCACATCGAATGTCCCGAATTCACCTGTCTCTGCCCGATGACCGGTCAGCCCGACTTCGCCAAGATCATTATCGACTATCAACCGGGCAGACTCTGCGTAGAGAGCAAGAGCCTCAAGCTCTATCTCGGCTCGTTCCGGATGTTCGGGGAATTTCACGAAGCCGGGGTGAACCGGATCTGCAACGATCTGGTAAAACTCCTGAGGCCCGTCAGCATGACCGTCAAGGGGGAGTTCACACCCCGCGGCGGCATCCCGTTCTGGCCGACTGCAGTGTACCGGCGGGAGTAACCTCTTCAATCCGAAAAAGCGGTTTCACGCAACGACGCGACGACGCGACGCAAAGCTTTTACCACTTAGGTAGTTGAATTTCGTCGCGTTCGTCGCGTCGTTGCGTGAGTAACTGCCGTTTAAAAGGTTTACAGTCTTTCTTGTTGCAACCTACTCCCCTGCCGGGTCCCCCGCCGCTCCAGCTCATTATCGATGGCGTTCAGCACTTCGAACTTGGCTGCCGACCATAAGGGCGCAATCAGGTCCCTGCCGCCGTCTCCGGTCAGGCGATGGATGGAAATCCGCGGGTCCAGCCGCTCCAGAAAGTCGCAGACCAGGCCTATATACTCCTCCCTCTCCAACAGCCGGATCTCTCCCCGCTCATTCATCAAGGCCAGCTCTGTCCCCCTGTTCACATGCAGCAGATGGATCTTCACCCCGTCAACCCCCAGATCATTCAGGATCACCGGCGTTGCCAGCATCTCTTCCCGGCTCTCGCCAGGCAGCCCGAGGATAACATGGACGCAGAGGCGCAGGCCGAGAGCCTTGACCTTCTTTGCTGCGTTCATGAAAGCGGCGCTGTCATGCCCTCTCCTGATGGTCTCCAGGGTTCGGTCGTGGGGCGACTGCAGACCGAGCTCCAGCCAGAAATAGACTTTCCGGTGATACTCTTCAATCAGGTCGATGATTCCGGACGGCAGGCAGTCGGGCCGGGTACCGACGATCAGGCCGACGACATCGGGCACTGCCAGCGCTTCGTCGTAGATCCTCCGGAGCTGCTCCGGCGGAGCATAGGTATTTGAATAGGGCTGGAAATAGGCGATGAATTTTCGCGCCTTGTACTTGCGGGTCATCACCTCCTTGCCGTGTTCGAGCTGGCCGGCGATGCTCATCTCGCGTGCAATTCCGTCTGACCCGGAGCCGCGGTCGCCGCAGAAGATGCACCCTCCGGTACCGGCAGTACCGTCGCGGTTCGGGCAGGAAAAGCCGGCATCGACCGAGATCCGGTGGACACGGCAGCCGAACTGCCTCTTCAGCTCTTCGGAAAACTGGTTGTAGCGCTTGTCGTTCATGATGCCGGATGATACCCGATTCTGACAGGGGGGGCAACAGCTGTGGCTCACAGCTGTTGCTCAAGCTACCAATACGCCCGGAGGTGAACGATGGAGCGATACCCGGTCAACTCCTGCTGTAAGAGGCGAATTCTATTGGAGCAGTTCATTCTGCAGGATCCTGCAAGCGCTGAAACCCCTTCCACAATCAATTCTCGCCAACGTAAAGAAACTTTACATCTGCTGTGAACCCTCAGCCAGTACAGCTTTACAGGTGAACGTAAAATTTTTTTACGTTCAGATAACCAGCTGAAATCATTGATTTTAGTTTTGAACGTAAAATATCTTTACGCCGGTCGCACCAGAACCGAACTTTATTGTTAGCCGTATTATTGCTGCGGGGCGAACCCGCAAAACAAATAACTAGTTGATATTACTGCATGATTGAATCGTTTTTTTCTGAAGTTTACCCCGGCATGGTTTATGAATTACTTAAGGATTTATCCATAAATAATACTTAACGGAAAATATGGAGGGAGAAGATGGCAACGTTCCGGCTCGGTTCAAAGGGTGAAGAAGTCCGGCGTATCCAGGAAAAGCTGAAGGCGCTGGGGATCTACCAAGGACCGGTTGACGGCGATTTCGGCGGCGGCACCGAAACTGCGGTGAGGAGATTCCAGGGTACGGAACAGTTGGAGGTTGACGGTGCAGTCGGCCCCCTGACCTGGACGGCTCTCTTTCAGGAAAAGATTGCAACCCCGCAGGCAAACTACCGCCCGCTCGATTACCGCTGTCTGGCGCTCACCGGCTCCTTCGAGACCGGTGCGGCCATCCCCGACTGTTTCGCCGGGCTGTCCGGCGATTTCGACGGCCAGGGGATCAGCTTCGGCGTCCTGCAGTGGAATTTCGGCCAGGGGTCGCTCCAGCCGCTGCTGAAGAAGGTTTGCACCGATCACAACGAACTGGCCCGGTCGATTTTTCACGAGAGTTATGACCGGCTGCTGGCGGAGCTATCCGCCCCCAAGTCCGAGCAGATGGCCTTTGCCCGCTCCATCCAGGACCCGAACCGGAAAACGGTCATGGAGCCGTGGCGGGGGATGTTCAAGGCCCTGGGCAGAACCGAGGAGTTCCAGCGGATCGAGGCCGACGCCGCCAACGCCCTCTACAAGGCCGCCGGGCAGCTCTGCGCGGATTACGGGCTCTGGTCCGAGCGGGGGGTGGCGCTGATGTTCGACATCAAGACCCAGAACGGCAGTATCAACAGTGTGGTCAAGGCCCAGATTCTGGCGGATTTCCAGAACCTCTCCGCCGGAGGGAGCGCCGAGGAGACGGAAACGGCGAAACTCCGGATCGTCGCCAACCGCCGCGCCGAGGCGGCCAACAGGAAGTGGGTCGAGGACGTACGGGAGCGCAAGCTCTGCATAGCCAACGGCGGCGGCAATGTACACGGGATTACGTATGATCTGGAGGAGCAGTTCGGGATCGGGTTGAGGCGGGTTGCGGGCTGAATAAGAATGTGCTGAATGACCTGAAATGACTATCAAGAGCGAAGTTCTTGTTCGCTCGACTTTGAAATATCACAAGGAGGGTAATTATGTTTGGTTTGCAGATGCTAGATGTGATGATAGGTCTTGTATTTGTGTATGTTCTGTTAGCGCTTGCCTGCACAGCGGCAAATGAGATTATTGCAGGCGTGCTTGACAGTCGCACAAAGAATCTTCGCCTGGGGATTAACAACCTGTTGGGCGAAGTCCCGGTAACGATGCTGCAAAGAGTGAAAACCTTTGCGGGACGAACACCCTCCAAAAAAATCCCGAACAGTCTCGTAGACAAATTTTACGCTCATCCGTTAATCAAGACCCTGAATGAAGACGGCACCCCGCCCTCTTATATCCCTCCCGCTACATTCGCTCTTGCCGTAATTGACATGTGTGTTCCAGCCAAAGGGACGGGAGAGAGGAAGGTCGAGGACTTTGCTGCAGGAGTCGTGACAGAACTTAAGCAATATCCCGATTTGCAGCAAAACCTGCTAATTCTCATCGATGAATCGGGAAAGGACATGTCGAAGCTAAAGTCGAACCTGGAAGGTCTGTTTAATAACGCCATGGAGCGAGTTTCCGGCTGGTATAAGAAAAAGACCCAAATCCCGCTGTTCTTATTCGCTACATTTTTTTGCCTTTTGTCGAATGCCGACACCATCCAGATTGCCAAGAGCCTTTATAACGATGGAGCGTTACGCTCTGCGCTGGTTGCGCAGGCACAGGAATATGCCAAGAAACCAGCGACAACTACCGCTAGTGGTAGTAATGACCCTTCACAGTCATTAACGCAAACAGTTGGCGACATCAAGAAACTGGGCATCAAGTTTGGCTGGGATCATGAGGCATGGCAAGCATTGAAAGCAGATTGGCAAAAGAATGAGTGGCCGAAGGAGTGGCCTTTCAGACTAATGGGAATACTCATTACTGCTCTGGCGGTTTCGCTTGGTTCGCCGTTCTGGTTTGACACACTGAATAAGCTGGTAAACATTCGTGCAGTCGGCAAGGCGCCCACTGACAAGACAGCCCTTGATGCAAATCCACCGCAAGCAGCTCAAGGAAAAATATAGGAGGGTATGATGATTTATAACTGGGACGGAGACATCATAGTCCAGGAGAGCATCGTCGAGAAGAAGCGCTACGTTATAGGCAGTCAGCGACCGATTACCACGGATATTCGCGAGTTCGTCTCCCCGGCGGATGATGTGGTAATCAAGGGAATTCTCGGTGATCTTGCGGTGGGAAATGGCTTGCCGACTACAAAAAATCCAGGTGATTTCGACAAACGGGCAATGATCATATGGGATCATGTCGCAAAGAAGGTTGAATATCGATTCGATGCGAAAGAAGAGCATGGTGATTTCTGGTTTTTCCCTTCCGAGGTACACACTCTTTCCTATGGCGACTGTGAGGACGGCAGCTTTCTTCTGGCAAGCCTCCTAATCGGCAGCGGCATCAGCCCGTTCAATGTCCGGGTGGTACTGGGTGAATTGCTCAACGGGAAGAACAAATCCCTCGGAGGCCACTGCTGGCCCATGTACAAGAACGAGGCCGGCCGATGGTGCATCCTGGAGAGCACCTTTGACCGTGCGCCATGGGGGCTGCCGACTGCCGACCGGTTCACCAGCTTGCGTAATAGCCGCTATGTTCCCCATTTCTGCTTCAACAACTTTCATCTCTGGGCAATACGCCATGAGGAGAAACCGCATATCAACGTTCAGGAGTATCTGGAAAAAAACAGCAAGCAAGGCGCTCTCGCCAACCTGCAGGATCCCAAATTCCCCTCCGGCGGTTTTCTCTCCACCATTACCGGCGACACTTCACCGGGGCATCTGGAACTCACCAGCGACGCTCTGGCACAATTCGGTTTTTCAGAAGACGCCATCTCCATTGCCGGAGATGCCGCCCAGGATCCGGACTTCTATGAATGGTACAACGCAGCTGCCCATGCGCAGACCAACTGTGCCCTGGATACCGGGGCTACCAGCCAGAGCGAAACTGACGCCATCAATGCCTATCTAGCGTGGTGCGTCGGTAAGAAGGATAACTTTTTATCAGCAAAAACAGACGAGCATGCCCTCTTCTTCCTCGGCTATCTGCTTCATGGGGTACAGGATCTTGCCTCCCACCAAGGGGTAACCAATTCGCAGCATGCCTATGAATCCTACATCCTGTGCAACGGTGGCGACGATTGTGACCACCTGGAAGCTAACAGGCAACTGGCAAGGCAAATTTCGGGAACGCTTCTCGGGCAGATGCTAAACAAAAGGCCCGGTTTTGCAAAGAAGATGGAAAATTTCTCCGCCGGGTTCTCACCCTTCGGCGCCAAGATAGCCAAAGGAGAAAAGTGCAGACTCCTCGGGAAAAAGGATTGGGACCTCTCCATAGCAGCATACAAGGAGTACAAGGGGCTGGCAAAGAAGTACGAGAAGGTCAAGGAAGCCAATCCGGTCAAACGCTGGGACAGAACGGCTGTTTTCAATCAATTGCTACCATTGATGTGACACTTGCCATCACACCGAACCGAGGAGGGAATATATTATGAGCGGCAGCTTTTCAGGCAATCCGAAAACCGAGTGGCTCGTGGATGCGGGCCAGGAAGACCGGGACATGCAGCTTATGGAAGATTTCTGGTATGACGATCCGGAAGGGAGAAGGTGGATGGCGAAAACCGGAAGCATCATCAACGGCGCCAGCATCCCGCGCCCCCTCTGGACTACGGTGGGGAGTCCTTATACCGATGACTACCGCCGCGCCTCCATCGTCCACGATGTAGCCTGCAACGACCCGAAGGTAGCGCGCAAGGATGCGGACAAAATGTTCTATTTCGCCTGTCTGGACGGCGGCTGCTCCCAGGGGCAGGCAAAGATTCTCTATGCCGGGGTGCGAATAGGTGCATGGGCACTGCAGACCTTCTCCAAGGATGTCTTTTCACGAAAACAACTGCTCTACCGGTTCATCGAGCGCCCTCAGATCGAGGAAATGAAAGTTGGGCTCAAGTTTGCTGAGATTGTGCGGGAGCTGAACAAGATGGATGATGGGGCAGCGTTTGCGGAAATCGAAAGAGTGGTGAATGAAAATATAGATTGATAAAAAGAAGAAACATCATAGGAGGCCAGATATGTTAAAGATTTCAGTTAATGGCGTCATACGAACGATCCTAATCGCTTTTACCGTATTCATGATCCTTGGTTGCCAAAGTGGAAAAATGGTGATCAAGGAGGTGCACTATTACGCAGTTCCCAACGAGGATTCTACAAACTATTTCCGATTGACACTATTGGCAGATAGCGCTTTGGGCGTAGCCCAATTTAGATCTGGTTGGTTTCCTGAACGAGCTGTCGATGCATTAGTTGGCAAGGTAGAGTTGGACAAGGGAGCAAAGGAGTTGGAGGTCGAGGAACAGCTACGCGGAATTGTCGATGCCGCCATAGTCAAAACATTTACGCAGTGTGTGAATGAAGCAAGTAAAGAGCAACCTGATTTCAAAAAATTGCGAACTATTTGTGAAGGCACGCAAAGAGTTCGCGAATATCCGTTTTCGAACAAAAAATCAGTAACAATGGAATACAACCCCGGGCAGAATCTCCAGGTAACTCATGCAAATGACAAACTTATTTTCTTGTTAGCCAGTAATCCTGATGAAATTATCTCCAAAATCTCTTCGTTTGCGGAAGACGAAAAAACAATCCAGTCTATCAGTCAATTAGCTCAAGTAATAAATCAAAAAAATTTGGAAGAATTACAAAATCAAAAGATAAAAGATGAGTTGGAAAATAGACAGGTTAGAACTTTGTCGGACCGGTTAGGAGAGGTTGCAACCACACTCAATACAATGACATTACCGGATACACAACGGTCAATAAATGAATTGTTGGCGATCATCAATTCAATCTAACACTGGAGATTATAAGATGAAATACATACATCCATTTATAGCCTTTTGTATAATTATTGTTTGTTCAGGCTGTGCTTCAAACAAATTGACGCTGACCCTCGATATGTATCGTGAGGATCCGGCTCTGACAGTACCGTTATCGTCCCAACAGCTTGCTGAGCGTTACCAGTTTCTTGATCAGTCAAGAATAGATACCAACAGCTATGTTTCCCTTCGGAACAGACATTTTGCCAACCTTTCCACTAACTATGTAAAACTTCCACTGGTTGGAAAAAATAATGAGCCGCTAAACACTTCCATCCGCAGTTACAGAGAGTCACTGACTATTAAGAAAAGTACACTTTTCGACCAAATAACATCTGCAAGAGGTAATCTTAATAATTACACTAAAATTATAGGTAATAATTCAATAATTACCACAAGCAATTCAGAACTACTCACTGCACGAATCGCACTTGATAAAAGCATATCAGCATTAAGCCGTTGCTTGACTGAATTATTTTCTCCACCACAGCAGTTCATGAGAACTATGACTTCTCTGAAAAATGATTATATCAAAAATGTAAAAATTTTTGTTGATAACAAGGGTAAACTTAATCAGTATGACAAAGAAGCTTCAAGAACTTTTTTTGATCTTCTACGAAGTCTAGATGTGATCAGCGACACAAAAAAAGAAGATGTAATACCCAACGATATTGCTTCTACGCCGCATCAGACTGATGAAGATAAGGTATCACTTATGACAAAGTTACAGGGTTCATCTTTGAGGTTCAGTCAATTAGATCGCTTGCAAGACCCTGCCGATCCCGTCTGGAGAGTTATCTCTTCCCCGGAAAATAAAGACAAATGGAACAAAAAATTTACTAATACTTCATTTGTTGCTGAAGGCAATTCCCAGGTAATTGTTGTGAGAGATAATCCAATGTCGTATCGCGTGCATCAAGGAAGCAACAATCCTACTGCCCTTATTCAATCACAATTACAGATCAGTCGTGCTGTCGGCAACCTGGCTTTGTCAGTTGCTGCCGCAGCAGGAGGAATCAAAGTTCCGATCTCAATTCCCGGACAATCGAAAGATCAACCCGCTGAAAACAATCAGACTGATCTTGTGACACAGAAGGCTGCCTTGCAGATTACAACCGAAAAGAGAATTAAAGTGCTAAACAATATCAGAGTTGGGTTGTCTGAAATAAATGCCCAACTTGCATCTGTTGACCCAAATGATGCTGTCAAGTTTAACGGAATACGTAACCGTGCTTCATCAATTATTTCGGCAGGTAAATATTCATTGGATTCACTTAAACAAAAGGAAAACACAGAATAATAGTCATACCATTAGGTATAACGAAGTGGTGACAGGGCATTAAATAAACGGTCCAAAAAATTTTCCAGACACGGCGGAGTAACCGGAGGCATGCCCATACGGCTACACAAGGGCGAAGCCGGTGTTGTCCAAGTTCTTCAACCTGGCCATAAAACCGGCTGATACGCCTATTGATTTGGGTTTTGTCAGCGCCTTCAGCGAGAAGCTCGACACCCTGGACTTAACCAGGCTGACTGCCGAGCAGAAGACTGCCCTGGATATGGAACTGACCAAATTGCGTAGCGTGGCCAATCAGAAATTGAAGCTGCTGAAGAAATAAGAGAGATCGAACTGTTGTTTGCGAAGGTTAAAGAGCGTCCCGAAAAAAACAGGGGTTTTTCAGAGCACTGTTGTTATAAATCAGATAGTTAACCCCGAATTCCGGCCGGCCGGAATTCGGGGCCTTTTCAATTTATCCACCGAGATATGAACATTTATGCGTTCGTATCGGCTTAATGGTTTCAGCTAGTTAACTCGGTTGACAGCCTGCCATGGCCGGTATACTGTGATTGCTAGCACCATAGTCAGGTGACAGCATTGCAAGCGATTTTATAATATTTTTAACCTCGACACCGGTAAACATCTGTCGATCAGACTTTGTTGGCAAGGAGACGGAATGAATCAAGTAATAAATAAGCTTTTCATCAGTTTTACTAAACGCGCTGAAAAAGTCGACCACCAAACCCTTGTCGACAGCTTTGTCGATGTTGGACCTTTATTCACTGTGCTTTCTACAACCGATAATCAAGTACTTTACGGCCGACGCGGTACTGGGAAGACACACGCTCTTGTGTTCTTGGCAGAATCAAAGAAAAAACAAGGGGATATTCCGATATATATCGACTTACGGCAGGTTGGTTCAACCGGTGGAATATATTCAGACCCGAGTGTGCCTTTTTCAGAAAGAGCCACTCGACTCTTAATTGATACACTTGCATGTGTGCATGACGAATTGATTGATGCAGCCCTGAGAGAGGGAACCCCTTTGGATTTTAGTCAAGTTGCTCCAATACTTGATGATATGGCTGAGGCAATAAGCGAAGTCAATGTGAGTGGAGCCGCCGAAGAAGAGATGTCGGGATCCGGTCAAAGAAAGACGGCAACATCAGATGACATAGGAATCAGTATTTCAACGAAAGCAGCCTCGATCACTGCAACATCGAAGGATTCCAATGAGCATCAAGAGCAAACTTCTTATCGCCTTAAAGTCACAGGTGCACGGATTCACCGCATCAATTTTGGTCGGGTTGGCGATGTTTTCTCACGTCTGATGAAAGTCTTAAATGGAGCAAAGTTATGGATTTTATTGGACGAATGGAGTGTTATCCCTCTCGAACTACAACCATACTTAGCTGACCTTCTACGTCGAAGTCTGTTTCCTATCCCAGGAATAACAGTCAAAATAGGAGCTATCGAGAAGCGAAGTAGCTTTCTACTCACTCTTGATGGAGGTGACTACTTAGGTATTGAACTTGGTGGTGATGCATCTGCTGATTTAAACATGGATGACTTCATGGTATTCGACAATGATGAAACGCGCGCAGTCGCATTTTTCCAAAACATGATATTCCGTCATTTTTGTTCCCTTGCTGATGAAAGTGATGAGAAAGGGCTTCCGACTTCGGAGCGTGAATTAATCCGTTCGGCATTCACACAGGAAAATGTGTTCAAGGAGCTTGTGAGAGCTGCTGAAGGGATACCGCGCGATGCCCTATATATTTTATCAATGGCTGCTCAGAGTGATTTTTCACATGCTATTTCAATTGATACAATCCGCAAAGCCAGTAAAACTTGGTACCAACGAGACAAAGAAACTGCTGTATCTGCAAATCCAAGGGCATTACAACTGCTTCACTGGATAATAGATAGCGTAATAGCACACCGACGTTCACGTGCGTTCCTGTTACAACGTACAATTACAACTGATTTGATAGACAAGTTGTTCGATGCAAGGGTATTGCATTTGTTAAAAAGAAATATTTCAGCGCATGATAAACCTGGCGCAAGGTATGATGTTTATAAGATTGACTACGGATGCTACGTTGACCTACTTTCAACTGCAAAATCCCCACTAGGTCTACTTGAAACAGAAACTGGAACTTTTGTTGACGTACCTCCGGATGATTACAGAGCCATCCGTCGTGCAATTCTCAACATTGATGAATTTGAGCGAGAGACTGAAGAACGATAGAAGAACGGAATGACCAAGAGGTCGAAGGGACCGAGGGGGACGTAGTCAAGTTGGTTAACCCTTGAACCGACCCCTTGAATTTATCGATTGCCCTGAAAAAATAATTTTGTGCCGGAATGTCTAATTTGAAATGATCGCTGGATCATCAAAAAGGAGGATTGCTCTGATTTCTTTCGTAAAGCCGTTTCGTTACTTTCTGTTTTTCGCAGGCTTACTATGCTTGACCGCTTGTATTACACCCAATAAATTTGGCGCATTGCCGACTCAATCGGCGGATTTCCGTCTGCCGCCAACGGAGTTACGGGCCAGCTATCCCGACATCGACAAGTACGATAAAGAACTTAGAGCCTTTTTTCTTGTTCCACCTCTTGCTGATGTCCTGATTGAGAAGTGGGGAGAACCCCAGCAGAAAGAGTCGCAATGGCTTTCATACAGCGGACCATATCTGGCTATAGGTGCTGCGGGAGTCTTCTGGGGGCCGGTGCCTCCTCTGGTTGCCGGTGGCTGGTTGTTTGCAGTAAAGCCTGTGCCGACAGTCGATTACTATTGGTTAAAGGAAGACTACTGTATCCGGGCGTCAATCGACCGTCACATGGCAAATGGCTATCAAATACATATGCATAGCTGGACTTGGCATTACCTAGGGAAATCCGCACCGATACCGGATGGCTGTCGTCTGAAGAACCAAGAAGGCTCTATCCTTAGCTTGGCTGAGGGGACGTAGCCGCTTTATTGCTTCAGAAGGATACACGGGCCGAGGCAGCGGCAACGGCTTACTATAGCAATCATGGGGTGGAGTTCAGGGTTGATGGTGGAGTTGGGGAGCCTTGAACCGTTATGCATTTTAGAGGGGCGCTCTATGAGCATCAAGGTGTCAGTTTTTATCGCAACCAGCCTGGACGGTTTTATTGCGAGGCCCGATGGCAGTATCGATTGGCTTAACGAGGCCAACGCGGTAGTGCCCTCTGGCGAAGATTGCGGTTACGATGAATTCATGCAGTCGATCGATGTTCTCGTGATGGGGAGAAACACCTTTGAGCAAGTGCTGAGCTTCGATGCATGGCCCTATGGGGACAAGCGCGTTGTCGTTCTAAGCAGCAAACCGCTCCACCTTCCTGCAAACCTGCCTGCAACAGTCTCCTCGTCCTTGGAAAAGCCAACCGAATTGGTTCAGCGTCTCAGCGCTGAAGGCGTTAAACACCTCTACGTGGACGGCGGCATAACTATCCAGAGATTTCTGTCTGCCGGGCTCATCGACGACATGACCATTACGGTCATTCCGATAATACTTGGCGGAGGGCGGCCATTGTTTGGTCCTTTAGAGCAGGATATTCCGCTTGCCCTTGTTGCTACGAAAGCATTTGAGTTCGGTTTTGTGCAGCTCAAGTATCTTGTCGGACGAGAGGGACGCTCGTGCTATGACTGTTGAACAATTGATCCCAAAACATGGCGGCTATAGACATTTGAAGAGTTTTCAAGTGGCTCAGCTGGTCTATGACCTGACCGTCCGTTTCTGTGAACGATACATTTCAAAGTTCAGTCGTACCAATGACCAGATGGTGCAGGCTGCAAGGTCTGGGGTGCAGAACATTGCCGAGGGATCGCAGGCTTCGGGAACTTCAAAGAAAACTGAACTCAAGCTGACGAATGTTGCAAGAGCGAGTCTTGAAGAGCTGAGACTGGACTATGAGGATTTCCTGAGGCAGCGCGGGCTGCCTCTCTGGGAGCGGCAAGATCCCAGAAGGGACGGGCTGATTGCCAGGCGTTGTGCGACTGCTGATGAAGTGGCGGATTGGGTAAAAGAAACCCATGATGGACGGATAAACCCGGGTGGACTACATGGACAAGGTGGACAGAAGGGACAAACTGCATCGTCCATAACGTCCATGCAGTCCACTTCGTCTGCAAAAAGCAACTATCCGGAAATCGCCGCCAATGCTGCCCTGACCTTGCTGGCCGTGGCGTGCAGCCTGCTCGACAGGCAGATTGCAGCTCAGGCTTCCGCCTTTGAATCCGAGGGCGGTTTTACCGAGCGTCTATACCGGGTCCGCACCCAAAAACGCTCGACAAAACCTTCGTCTACCTAGTCCATGGGCCGGGCAGTGTTGGAGCCGGAAATTGTAACGGAGGAGTCACTCATGATCGAGCAGAGAAAACATCCACGCATACGGTTCGATGCACGCTGCACCCTTTTCCATGACGGTTCCACTTACGGGGGGAGCGTGGTCAATATGTCGCTCGGGGGGGCGATGCTCAGCATTGACGACAGCGCGTTCATCCCCCAGGGGGATACGTGCCGGCTTCTGATCCTCACCGAAGGTTGCGGGGAGCCGGGCGAGATCGAGGCCAGGGTGGTCTACTCCGCCTTTTCCTGCATCGGCATCATGTTCCTGAGCTTCGGCCGGGACTCCCATCCGAAGCTCTACGAGAAGATCGAGCAGCTGAGCAGGAATCCGGAAAAGTACCGGGTGGCCTATCCGTGACGAGTGCCGGCGGCATTTTTTGTCTCTGAGGGGAGAAAAGCAATGAGCGAGATGCAGGCGTTGACGTTTCCGGTAGTGACGTTGGAAGGACAAGTTCTACTGCCCGCCGGGACGCTGCTGAGTGAACAGGTTCTTGTCAAGGTGGCGGCGGCGGGACGTCTGCTCCCGAGAGAGGATGTGCCGCTGCTTGATTACGGGCAGGTTAGCGAAGATCTCCGAAGCTGCCTGGCCATCACCCCCTACGACGAAATTTTCGGCGACAGCGAGATGGTCAATGAGTTGATGGCGCGCATGCGTCTGGTACGCCTGCCTTTGTCACTGCTGAATGTTCTCGATTATTTCCGCGCCCATGATTTCAATACCTATCGACACATCCTTACGGTCTTTGCCCTGTCCATGTTGGTCGCCGAGGATGTTATGCCGGGATATCGTGAGCGCGCCGGGGACGTCGTGGCCGGGCCGACCCACGATTTCGGCAAGCTGTGCATTCCGCTTGCCGTACTGCACAAAAGCAGTCCGTTGACCCGTCAGGAACATCGTTTGCTAGTTCAGCACGCGCTGGCTGGGCAAGTCCTGTTGACTTACTATTTTGCAGATCACCTCCACCCTGCAGTCACCGTGGCCCGCGATCATCACGAACGGCGCGACGGCTCGGGCTATCCCCATGGCATCACCGATATTACGATGATCGTGGAACTGGTTGCCGCCTGCGACGTCTATGATGCGTTGCTCTCGTCACGTCCCTATCGGCCGCTTTCCTTTGACAATCGCACGGCTCTTGAGGAGCTGACCGCCATGGCCGAACAGGGCAAGCTCGGCTGGGAATGTGTCACGGCTCTGGTGTCCCGTAACCGCAAGGGGCAGCCGGGAGTGGAGTCGGTCGTGGTCTCCCGCGAGCGCCGCGGAGTTCCTCCCTTGGGCAACTGTTACGGGATCTTTGTTGAAGATTACATAAGTCGACAATAGTAGACACCACTAGTGAGTAAGTAAAAAATATTGACCAGGAGACCGCCATGACAAACATCACCAGTCGCGAAATCCGGCTCGCTTCCCGCCCCTCGGGGCGGCCGACAGCGGAAAATTTCACCATGGAGCACGTCACGCTTGAGCCGCCGCAAGATGGGCAGCTGCTCGTGCGCAATCTCTACATGTCCGTCGACCCGTACATGCGCGGGCGCATGAACGACGCCAGGTCGTATGTACCCCCTTTCGAGCTCGGCAAACCTCTGGAGGGGGGCGCCGTCGGAGAAGTCGTCGAGTCGCGGGCGGACGGATTCAAACCGGGCGATGTCGTCATTTCCAGCTTCGGCTGGCGGGAATATTTTGTCGCTCCGGCGGGAGACTTGCGGCCGGTAAACCGCGAGGCAGAGCCGCTCTCGGTTTATCTCGGCGCGCTCGGCATGACGGGAATGACCGCATGGGTGGGACTGCAGCTCGTCGGCGTGCAGGGAGGCGAAACCGTGTACATTTCAGGGGCAGCCGGAGCCGTCGGCAATGTAGCCGGACAACTGGCGAAAATATACGGCTGCCGGGTGATCGGGTCGGCCGGGTCGGCGGAGAAAGTCCGTTTCCTGCTCGAGGAGTGCGGTTTCGACAGCGCCTTCAATTACAGGGAGGGCGCCATCCGGGAACAGTTGCAGCTGGCGGCGCCGGACGGCATCGATGTCTACTTCGACAATGTCGGCGGCGAAGCGCTGGAAGCGGCACTATCCGCATTGCGCGTGCATGGCCGCATCATCGCCTGCGGCGCCATTTCGGGCTACAATGAGGAGAAGCAGCGCCCTGGTCCGGCCAATCTGTTCAACATCACAACCAAGCGGCTGACGATGAAAGGGATGATCGTTCGGGACTGGCTGGATCGTCAGGTTGAGTTTGAAAATGAGGTCGGTGGTTATCTTCGCGCCGGCAGATTGAAGAACAGGGAAACGGTGGTATCAGGGATCGAGAGCGCGGTGGCTGCGTTCATCGGCCTCTTCGAAGGGAAAAACGTGGGCAAGATGGTGGTCAAGCTGGCTTAAGCGCTAAAGGAAGGAATCTCACATGAAGCGACATCTCCTGACATTTTCCCTGATTCTCTCCTTCTGCATCTGCTCCCCGGCCCTTGCCTGGCACGACGCTACCCACATGGCGGTGTTCAAGGCCGCCGGCCTGGACAATTATGCCTATCTTGCCGTGGGCCCGGATATGGCGAAGGAGAAGTCGGGCGGCTATGAAGACGGCAACCATTATCGCGACAACGCTAAAGGGGTTATCGTCACCGCCTCCATGGTCCTCGACCAGGTGCGCGACTACGACTGCCGCTGCAACAACGAAGGGCACCTTTACGGGGCCATCATCGCCGCCCTCAACCAGTATCGGGAACGCAAGAGCAGGGACAAGTACGCCCGCTACACCCTCGGCTTTGCCGGGCACTATATCGGCGATCTCTCCATGCCGCTCCATAACGTCGCTTACAATGACTTCAACAAATCCTGGCACTCGGCCAACGACGGCGTGGTCGAAGGGGACGAAAACGAGCCGATCGACGCCAAGGTGGCGCGGATCGCGGCAGGAATCCGGGAAAGGATGAACCGGCTGCCCCCATACCGGTTCCCGTCAGCAAAGGACGACCTCGCGAAGTTCAATCACGAACTGGCGAAGAAGATCGCGGAGATCGCCAACAGGGCGATAGTTCTCGGCTATGCCATGCAGGAGGCGAACCCGCAAAAAACGGTCATGAGCAGCGACGAGGCATACGGGCAGCTGGCGGAGAGCGCCGCACTCCTCAAGGCGGCCTTCGCCGCCTTGCAGTGATATAGAGCATCCGGGAGGAATCCATGGGCGTACTGATGCAGGCATTTTACTGGGACTGTCCCAGAGTGGACGGGCAGGAGTTTACCTGGTGGAACCATGTGGAGAGCAGTCTCGAAGGGCTGGAAAAGGCCGGCATCACTGCTCTCTGGCTCCCGCCGGCTGGCAAGGCCGCCAACATCGGCGGCATGTCCATGGGGTACGATGTCTATGACTATTATGACCTGGGAATACACGATCAGAAAGGGTCGGTGAAGACCTGGTTCGGTTCGGAGGAGGAGCTCCGCCGGTTGATCAAAGCCGCCCACAAAAAGAAGATGAAAGTCTACGCCGACCTGGTCCTCAACCACAACAACGGCGCCGACAAGCAGGAGTTTAACCCGATCGTCAACCAGGAGCGCTGGACCGGCTTTACCCCGAAAAGCAACATTTTCACCCGTGACTGGACCTGCTTCAACCCTTCCCCTTACCGGGAAGATGATCCCGGCGCCTTCGGCGACATGCCCGATCTCTGCCATATCAATCCGCGGGTCTCGACCGGCATCCTCAACCACGCCAAGTGGCTGATCGAAGAGATCGGTTTCGACGGCTTCCGGTACGACTTTGTCAAGGGCTTCGGCGCCTGGATCGTCCGGGCGATCCACGACCGGAACTACACGCGGGGCGGTGAGAGGGTGGAACTCTTCGGCGTAGGAGAGTGCTGGGCCGGCGACGAGTTCATCGACAACTGGCTCGATTCGGTCAATAGCTGGGCGCAGCACCGGGTCGGCGCCTTCGATTTTCCCCTGCGCTACCGTTTGAAAGAGCTGTGCGACAGTTACGGTTTCAGCCTGCGGCGGCTGGCCGACGGCGGGGTGCTGATGAAGGACCGGCCGTTCGAGGCGGTGACCTTTGTCGACAACCACGATTTCCGCGAGGGGGAAACTCCTGAAATAGTCAACGACAAGCTCCTCGCCTACGCTTATATTCTCACCCATGAAGGGTATCCGTGCGTCTACTGGAAGGACTGGTTCAATTACGGCCTTGCCGGACCGGACAGTGCGAGCGGCATCGAGCGGCTCGTGCAGGTGCATGAAAGCCACGCCGGCGGCATGGCAAACATTCTCTACGTGGACGATCTCCTCTATATCATGGAGCGGACCGGCGCCGGCACCCAGCCGGGACTGCTGTTCGCCCTGAACAACGGTGGAAACAGTTTAAAAAAACGGGTGAAAACCGGGTTCGGCAGCCGGATGCACCAGCCCCTGGCATGGCACGGCAGGGACGCCACGCATACTCCGTCCGAGATAATCGCCGATACTGACGGCTGGTGCGAGGTAGAGGCGCCGCCTCGCGGGTACGTAATCTACGGATGAAACTGCAAAAAAACCGCAATTTTTGGCGGTATCAATAGCCGGGAGGCATCATGGAAAATCGTGCGAAAAGTAATGAGGAAAAAAGGGGCGCGCCCCGGGTACAGAAGCTCTTCATGATTGCCTACCTCCCGTTTGACGACGGGCCGATACGCACCCCGATCTCGCTTGGCCGTACCGTTGACATCAGCCCGTCCGGCGTAGGAATGGAAGTCTACAAGGAAATGGCCGAGGAAGAATGCTGCTCGCAATTCGCTCCAGCAAGAAACTAAAAGCAACTCATGCCTTCAGAGCCGGGATTTCTCCCGGCTCTTTTTTTTGTGTCCAGTCTAACCTCAAGGAGATTCAGTGAAAAAGATTTCTCTTATCGCCATGGCACTCTGCCTAACTCTGGCAGGTCCAGTGCTGGCCGACTTATTCCAAGACGCGCAGACCGCCAGGCAAATCGCCGAAACCAATGAGACCTACTGCATTCAAAACGACAACTCGGTTGACGGCTACTCCGAGAACGTCATCGACAACATCATCTTCCCGGCACAAGTTCACTATGACCGGGTCTCAG
>JBGQLM010000043.1:0-28461 GCA_041500085.1 Geobacteraceae bacterium | reverse complement strand
GGATATTGTAGGGGTTGCCATCTGCCTCGATTACCTCCGCGTGGATAAGGTCTGTGCATCAGCCCTGCCTCTCGGGAGCGGTTTCGTCGAAACAGAGCACGGCCTGCTGCCAATCCCGGCGCCGGCAACGGCGGAACTGCTGCTCGGCCTTCCGGTTCACGGAGAGTGCGGTCCAGGTGAGCGGGTCACCCCCACCGGAGCCGCCCTGATTGCGGCACTGGCGGACAGCTTCGGCTTTCCACCTGCCATGCGGATCGAGAAGATCGGCAGCGGCGCCGGGGGTAAGGATTTCCCCGATCTGCCGAATATCCTCCGAGCCTTCATCGGTTCGGTTGACCCGGGAACAGAGCTCAGCCTTCTGACCGTCATGGAGGCGAACATCGATGACTCCTCCCCGGAGATTCTGGGATATGCCATGGAGCGGCTCCTGGCTGAAGGAGCGCTCGATGCCTGGTTCACGCCGGTCCAGATGAAGAAGGGCCGCCCGGCTGTCATGTTGTCCCTGCTCTGCCCCCAGGATGAGGCCGACAAGTTCAGCCGTATCATCCTGCAGGAAACAACGGCAATCGGGATTCGTCATTACCCGGTTTCGCGGGTGGCGCTGGAGCGCAGGATCGAAGAGCGCGACACGAAACTCGGCAAAGTCCGCTTCAAGGTAACCGACTGCGGCGAAAAACCGGAATTCGAGGATTGCCGCCGGATTGCGCTGGAAAGCGGCCTGCCGCTGCGCGAGGTGTACCGCCGTCTTCAGAACGAGGATTCCGGCGAATGAACTTCTTTATCAAACTCCTTGCCACTTGGGGAGGCAGCGGCTACGCCCCCATTGCCTCCGGAACGTTCGGCACCCTGGCGGCAATCCCTTTCTACCTGATGCTGGCAAAACTCTCTCTCCCCCTTTACCTTCTCACCCTGACAGCCTTTTTCTTCCTTTCCTGCTGGGTCTCCGGCAAGGCTGAGGTAATCTTTAATGAAAAGGATTCAGGCAAGATCGTCATAGATGAGGTTGTCGGCTACCTGGTGACCATGATCGCGATACCGATCGACTGGCGCTATATGGTTGCCGGTTTTTTTCTCTTCCGGCTGTTCGATATCGTAAAACCGCCGCCTGCAAGCTGGTTCGACCGGAAAATGAAGAACGGCTACGGTGTCGTTCTGGATGACGTGGCAGCCGGTATTTATGCCTGGCTCTGCCTGCTCGTACTGACGAGGTTCTGGTGACTGCTACAGACGAAAAGGTTGCAAAAATACTCAGGGATTCAGGACTGACCCTCTCCGTTGCCGAGTCGTGCAGCGGCGGTCTCATTGCAAAACGGATCACCGACATACCCGGAAGCTCCGGATACTTTCTGCTCGGTGCCGTAACTTACTCCAATTATTCAAAAGAGCGGGTTCTTGGAGTTCCTGCAGGGCTCATTGAAAAGTACGGCGCGGTCAGCAGCGAAGTTGCGCTGGCAATGGCAGAAGGGGTACGAAGAGTCTCGGGAAGCGACATCGCCATTGCCACCACCGGAATCGCAGGACCTGATGGAGGAACTCCGGAAAAACCGGTCGGCACGGTCTTCATCGCCATAGACTCTCCTGACGGAGGCATAACCTTTCTCCACCGCTTTGAAGGTGACAGGAATACCATCAGGGAGGTTACGGCAGAGGCGGCTCTAACTCTGCTTCTGAGTCGTTTTTGTCCACCGCCTCAATCGGAAGGGATTAGCTTGTAAATGCCTATAAAACTGTGCTAAAACTCTGCAAATATCTGAAATACCAACCGAGGAGATCGACTGATGCAGGAGAGAGAAAAAGCTATTGAACTGGCGGTCAGCCAGATAGAGAAGCAGTTTGGCAAAGGTTCGATCATGCGGCTTGGCAATGATCAGCCTCTCCCTGATGTTCCGGCGATCCCCACCGGTGCCCTCTCCCTCGATGTTGCCCTGGGGGTCGGCGGAGTTCCTCGCGGCAGGGTGATAGAAATTTTTGGCCCTGAATCATCCGGAAAGACGACTTTGGCGCTCCACATCACGGCTGAAGCGCAGAAACTGGGCGGCATTGCCGCTTTTGTCGATGCCGAGCACGCTCTCGACATAGGTTATGCCAGGAAACTCGGCGTAAAAACAGACGACCTGCTCGTTTCCCAACCCGACACCGGGGAGCAGGCGCTTGAGATAGCCGAGACCCTTGTCAGGAGCGGAGCCATAGATATTCTGGTTATAGACTCGGTTGCAGCGCTCGTTCCGAAAGCGGAAATCGAAGGAGAGATGGGTGACTCCCACATGGGCCTGCAGGCCCGTCTCATGTCTCAGGCACTCAGGAAACTGACCGGCATCATCTCGAAATCGAACTGCTGTGTCATCTTCATAAACCAGATCAGGATGAAGATCGGCGTGATGTTCGGAAATCCGGAAACGACTACCGGCGGTAATGCCCTCAAATTCTACGCATCGGTCAGAATGGACATCAGGAAGATCGCGACATTGAAACAGGGGAATGACGTCATCGGCTCCCGTACCAAGGTCAAAGTGGTCAAGAACAAGGTAGCGCCACCCTTCAAAGAGGTCGAATTCGACATTCTTTACGGTGAAGGCATATCGAAAGAGGGCGACCTGCTCGACCTTGCCGTTGACAAAGGGATTGTTGACAAGAGCGGTGCCTGGTTCTCCTACGGCAAGGAGCGTATCGGGCAGGGCAGGGAAAACACCAGGATATACCTTAAGGAGCGCCCGGAACTCTGCGCCGAGATCAGGGAGAAGCTTCTGGCTGTACTCGGGTTACCCAACTATGCACCCAAGGAGTAACTGATGGAATTGAACGAGATTCTTACCATCGCAGTAAAAGCGCGCGCTTCTGACGTCCACATCAAGACAGGGCTTCCTCCGGTTGTAAGGATTGACGGAAAGCTCCGTCCGATTCCCAACAGCCACAGGCTATCAAGCGAAAATGTCCTCGACATGGCTCGCTCGATGATGAACCCGCGCCAGATAGAGCAGTTTGAAAACAGCTACGAAGTGGACCTCTCCTACGGGGTTCCGGGAGTCTGCCGTTTCCGTGTCAGCGCCTATCACCAGAGGGGAAGCGTCGCGCTTGTTTTCCGGGCGATATCCTTCAATATTCCGAGCCTTGAATCCCTTAACCTTCCTCCGGTGCTGAAAAAAATTGCAAATGAAGAGCGCGGGCTTATCCTGGTGACAGGGACGACCGGTAGCGGAAAGTCCTCCACCCTTGCCGCGATGATCGACTACATAAATGAGAACCGTACCTGCAACATCATCACCGTTGAAGACCCGGTCGAATTCCTGCACCGCGACAAGAAAAGCATCCTCAGTCAGAGAGAGGTCGGATTCGACACCCTCTCCTTCGCAGCCGCACTGAAAGGGGCCTTGCGTCAGGACCCCGACGTAATACTGGTCGGCGAGATGCGGGATCTTGAAACCATTGAGACAGCCGTGACAGCTGCTGAAACAGGGCATCTGGTCATGTCCACCCTGCATACCCTGGATGCAACCGAGACCATCAACCGGATCATTTCCGTATTTCCCCCTTTTCATCAGCGTCAGGTCAGGATGCAGCTTTCCTCTGTCATCAAAGGGGTAATCTCGCAGCGGCTGGTGCCTAAAGCCGACGGCAAAGGGCGCGTTCCGGCGGTAGAGGTGATGATAGGCACTGCCAGGGTCCGGGAATGCATCGACGACAAGGACAAGACCAAGCAGATACCCGATGCGATTGCTCAAGGCTTTACGACCTACGGCATGCAATCATTCGACCAGTCTCTGATGCAGTTATACTCCAATAAGCTGATCACCTATGAAGAAGCGATGCGGCAGTCAACCAATCCCGATGATTTCGCCCTGAAGATCTCAGGCATCTCATCCACCTCGAACAGCACATGGGACCAGTTCACTGCTGAAGAGCCCGAAGAAGGGCCTGATAACGGAAAATCGGATATTGAAAGGTTCTGAAAAGGCGGGTGCACACTGCGCATATGAACGGGCATTGCTGCTGCTGACAAGGCGCGACCATGGCGTGGCGGAACTCAAAAGAAAACTTGTCGAAAAAGGTTTTCCGGAAAAAGATTCAGATGAAGCCATCGAAAGGCTTTTACGGCAGGACCTGCTTGACGATGTTCGTTTTGCCGAGAAACTTGTTGATGCTTCCATCAGAAACGGACGTGGAGTCGGTTCAAAGCTGTTCTCGGATCTCATAAGAAAAGGGATCTCTCCAGATATTGCCCGCCATGTGGTTGAAGAAGCTGCGTCCAGAACCCCTGAAGACGAGACTCTCGCCCTTATCCTTTCGAAAAGATTCGCCGCATTCGACCCAATAAGCGCATCTCAGAAGGAGAAACAGAGAGTTTTCGGCTATCTCCAGAGACGAGGCTTTTCACTTTCGTCCATAATAAATTTTTTCAGAAATCAGGAAAGAGGAGTTTGACAGATGACGGGCAAAGAGCTGCGAGCAAGATTTCTCGATTATTTCGAACAGAACGGTCATACCGTAGTTGCAAGCTCGGGACTTGTTCCCCATAACGATCCGACCCTTCTCTTTACCAACGCCGGCATGAACCAGTTCAAGGACTGTTTCCTCGGAATGGAGAAAAGAGATTATGTCAGGGCGGCAAGTTCGCAGAAGTGCGTTCGTGCCGGCGGCAAACATAACGATCTGGAAAATGTCGGCAGAACCGCTCGCCACCACACTTTCTTCGAAATGCTGGGGAATTTCTCTTTCGGCGATTACTTCAAAACCGAGGCAATTGCTTTTGCCTGGAATTTTTTGACTCGGGAGCTGAAACTCGATAAAGAACGTCTGTACGTAACCGTATACACCGATGATGATGAAGCAGCGGATATCTGGCACAAGCAGGAGGGGGTACCCCGAAACCGTATCTTTCGTTTCGGCGAAAAAGACAACTTCTGGTCCATGGGGGATACCGGCCCTTGCGGACCATGTACCGAAATATTCTGGGACAACGGACCGGGAACCGGCTGCGGTGAGCCTGACTGCACGGTCGGTTGCGACTGTGACCGCTACATGGAGATCTGGAACAACGTCTTCATGCAGTTCAACAGAACTGCGGACGGCAAGCTGACGCCGCTCCCGAAACCGGCTGTAGATACCGGAATGGGTCTGGAGAGGATTGCAACTGTCATGCAGGGGGTAACGTCGAATTACGACACAGACCTCCTTCAGGGGATAATCCAGCACGTGGCCAGGCTGGCCGGGAAGAAATACCACGACGACCCGAAAGACGATGTCTCGATGAGGGTAATCGCAGACCACTCCCGCGCCGTTACCTTCCTGATCTGCGACGGTGTGCTCCCTTCCAACGAGGGACGTGGTTATGTGCTCAGAAGGATAATGAGAAGAGCCGCCCGTCATGCCAAGATGCTCGGTTTCTCCGAGCCGGTCCTTTACCGGGCTGTCGATGCCGTCAATATGATCATGGGAGAAGCATTCCCCGAACTCATCGAACGCGAGGAGTATATCAAGAAAGTGATTCTGGCTGAAGAGGAGCGCTTTGCAGAAACGCTGGACAGAGGCCTTGCCATTCTGAACGATGAGATCGCGAGCATGAAAAACAGCAGTCTGACCCTCCTCAGGGGCGAAGCAGTATTCCGGCTCTACGACACCTTCGGGTTTCCGGTCGATCTTACCGCCGACATCATGGCAGCCGAAGGGATGAGCATCGACGAGTCCGGCTTTGAGCTTTGCATGGAGCGTCAGCGTGCACAGGCAAGAGAGCACTGGAAAGGTTCGGGAGAAGAAGGAATTGCCGACATTTTCAAGCAACTCCACAATGACGGGCTGAGAAGCAGCTTTACCGGTTACGACCACAGATCCGGCTATTCGGTCGTCAGAACCCTGATCTCGAAAGGCAAACCCGTCCAGGAGGCAATAACAGGCGATCACGTTGATGTAATAACCGACTCTTCGCCGTTCTATGGAGCCTCCGGCGGCCAGTCAGGAGATACCGGGACCATATCGACAGGCGGAGCACATCTGAAGGTACTCGACACTCTTCGACCTTTCACAGACCTTATTGTCCATCGTACTGTCGTTGAAACCGGGGTAATTCGACTCGGAGATGCAGCAGACCTCAAGGTAGACGAATCGAAGCGATCCTCTACGGCAAGGAACCACACTGCCACTCACCTTCTTCAGTCGGCTCTCCGGCAGGTTCTTGGCGAGCATGTCAAGCAGGCAGGCTCTCTGGTCGAACCGGAACGTCTCCGGTTCGACTTTACCCACTTCTCGGCAATGACAGCAGACGAAGTGACAAGGGTCGAAGAGATCGTAAATGGTTACGTCATGATGAACGATCCTGTGGCTTCGCGCGAAATGCAGGTGGCAGAGGCAATGTCAAGCGGGGCCACTGCTCTCTTCGGTGAGAAATACGGTGAAAGCGTCAGAGTTGTAAAGGTCGGCGAGGTAAGCATGGAGCTTTGCGGCGGCACGCATGTTTCTGCGGCCGGTGACATAGGTTTCTTCAAGATCTTGAGCGAAGCCGGAATAGCCGCCGGAGTCAGAAGGATAGAAGCGGTAACCGGATTCGGGGCCGTCCGGTTTGTCCATACCCTCGAAAATGACCGGCATGCCGTAGCTGCACTTGTCAAAGCCGAAGGCGGAGGTATACTTGAGAAGGTCGAACGGATCATAGCCCGGCAGAAAGAACTCCAGCGGGAAGTAGATACCCTCCGGTCCCAGCTGAACTCCGGGAAATCGGCGGATCTGCTTTCAGGTATGCGCGAAATCTCAGGCATCAGTGTTCTGGCAGCAAATGTCTCCGTAGACGATGTGAAAAAACTTCGGGAACTTGCCGACTCCCTCAGGGACAGGCTCGGCTCCGGCATCCTTGCTATTGGATCGGATATCGGCGGGAAAGCCACACTGCTGGTTACGGTAAGCAGCGACCTCGTTTCACGCTTCAAAGCCGGCGACCTTATCAGGGAAATGGCTCCCATTATCGGAGGTAGCGGCGGTGGGAAGCCCGAGATGGCCCAGGCTGGCGGAAATCACCCTGAAAAACTGTCAGAAGCCCTTGAGAAGCTGTATGCCCTGATCGTCTGAAAAATTGACAGGATATTGATGATCGAAATCTCCCAAAAAACAGAGCCTGAAACACGCCAGGAAGTCTCCATGAAGAGGCTCCTGATCGTTGATGATGAGGCGGTAATCCGCGACCTGTGCATTCGCGCACTGAAAGGCTATCAAATAGTCCAGGCCGGGAACGGGCAGGAGGCTCTGGCACTTTTCGACAAGGGTGGTATCGACGTCATTCTCACTGATGTCATGATGCCCGGCATGGACGGAATAGAGCTTCTCAAGAGGATCAAGCAGAAAGAGCCGACCATCGTGGTCATAGTGATGACAGGCTTTGCGGAAAAGGATGTCATCCTTAACGCTCTCAAGGCCGATGCCGATGACTTCATCTCCAAACCGCTCAACCTGCTTCAGCTCAAGACAGCAGTAGACAAGGCCCTGGTAAAAAAAGCGCTGAAAGAGGAGATCGCATCCCTCAAGTCGCTTGACCGGCTGAAATCCAACTTCCTGTCGATTATTTCGCACAAATTCAGGACACCGCTCACCTCGATCTCGCTCTTCCTTCAGAACATCGGCACAGGCGTACTCACGCCCGACGATCCGGACTTCAAGATGCACATGCGGATGATTTCGGACGAATCCGCCTATCTCGAAAGGCTTGTTTCTGACCTTCTAGTTTTCAGCAGGATGATGGATACGGGCAAGGCGCTCCTGCTGGAACCCTGCTCGATTACTACAGCAATACATCAGATCCTTTCGGAATCACGCGAAATTGCCGTCAAACCTGCGGTCGAAGCGATACTCGACCTTCAGGAAGTGCCGAAGATTGACGTTGACAAGGAAAAGATAACGTTTGCAATCAAACAGATAATCGACAATGCCTTCAAGTTTTCTGACGAAGAGGGAGAGGTCAGAATATCCCTTTCTCACGACGCTTCGAATATCAGCCTTGTGGTCACCGATACAGGCAAGGGGATACCGAGCGAGGATATACCGAAGATTTTTGAAAAGTTTTACCAGATCGACCCGCACAACACGGGACAGGTCAGGGGCTTTGGCCTTGGACTCTACTATGCCAGAGAGTTCATCCGGATGCATGGCGGCACTGTTTCCGTAGAAAATGCCGAAGGCCGGGGGACAAAAGTAACCGTTACCCTGCCCCTGCAGGAGCAGTAAGAAGTAGTACCCGCAAAGTATTGCGGCAGGCAAAGAGCCGCTCGAAAACTAAATCATGAAAAAGGAGAGATTTCATGGCCGGAGAAAACGTGCTTACACTTGGAGATAACAATTTCGAGGCAGAAGTTCTGCAATCATCGATCCCTGTTCTGGTCGACTTCTGGGCAACATGGTGCGCCCCCTGCAAGGCCATTGCGCCGACAATTGACGGGCTTGCTACCGATTACCTAGGCAAGATAAAAGTCGGCAAGGTGAATGTCGATGAAAACCAGGGGACACCGTCGAAATACGGAGTCAGAGGGATCCCTACCATCATCCTCTTCAAGGACGGCAAGGTCTTCGATCAGGTCGTAGGAGCCGTGCCGAAGAACCAGCTTGAAGCGCTGATAAACAAGGCGCTGTAGCATCTAAAGGCTTTTATATTTTGCCACAAAAAAGGGAGCGACCATTTCGGTCGCTCCCTTTTTTTAGTTAGTACATAGATGCGAGAGCGAAGATTTTTTCGTCCTGGCAAGGCTGTCGAGTGATCATGCGGAGGCGTAGCCGTGAGCTACGCCGTACAAATGGTCACGAAGACTTACGCCGCCAGGGCGGAAAAAGATCGCTCCCTGGCAACTTACATCATGCCGCCCATTCCACCCATGCCGCCCATTCCGCCACCCATTCCGCCGCCCATGCCGCCGCCGTCTTCTTTCGGCTTCTCGGCAATGAGTGCTTCTGTTGTGAGCATGAGCCCGGCAACTGAAGCTGCATTCTGGAGTGCGCAACGGGAAACCTTGGTCGGGTCGATGATGCCGGCGGCGATCATGTCAACATAGGTATCGTCAGCAGCATTGTAGCCGTAGGCATCCTTGCCGCGTCTTACCTTGTCCACAACGATGGAGGCATCGATGCCGGCATTCTCGGCGATCTGACGGATCGGTGATTCAAGGGAAGCCTTGATGACGTTCACGCCGAACTGCTGCTCAGGAGAGAGCTTCAGCTTGTCGAGAGCCTTGAGCGCACGGATGTAGGCAACGCCGCCGCCAGGTACCACGCCTTCGTCAACTGCTGCGCGGGTAGCGTGAAGAGCGTCTTCTACGCGGGCTTTCTTCTCTTTCATCTCTGTCTCGGTTGCTGCACCGACCTTGATAACTGCAACGCCGCCGACGAGCTTGGCAAGACGCTCCTGGAGCTTCTCACGATCGTAGTCGCTGGTGGTTTCTTCGATCTGCCCACGGAGCATTTTCACGCGGCCTGCAATTTCAGCTTCTTTGCCGGAGCCGTCGATGAGAGTGGTGTTGTCCTTGTCGACAGTTACCCGCTTTACCTGACCGAGCATATCGAAGGTGGTGTTCTCAAGTTTGAAGCCTGTCTCTTCGGAGATTACGGTGCCGCCGGTAAGGACAGCGATATCTTCAAGCATTGCCTTGCGGCGGTCGCCGAAGCCCGGAGCCTTGACGGCGCAGATATTGAGTACGCCGCGGAGCTTGTTGACAACAAGAGTTGCCAGCGCTTCGCCTTCGATGTCTTCGGCGATGATGAGCAGCGGACGGCCCGATTTTGCGGTCTGCTCAAGAACCGGGAGAAGGTCTTTCATATTGGAGATCTTCTTGTCGTGAATAAGGACGCTGACATTCTCGAGTGAGCATTCCATACGCTCAGGATCGGTCACGAAGTAGGGTGAAAGGTAGCCGCGGTCGAACTGCATACCCTCGACGGTATCGAGAGTGGTCTCCATAGCTTTTGCCTCTTCAACAGTGATGACACCTTCTTTGCCGACTTTTTCCATTGCCTGGGCAATGATGTCACCGATTGTTTTGTCGTTGTTGGCGGAGATGGTTCCTACCTGGGCAATCTCCTTGTGATCCTTGATCGGCTTGGAAATGGCCTTGAGCTCTTCAACGAGACACTCAACAGCCTTGTCGATGCCGCGCTTGATCTCCATCGGGTTGTGCCCGGCAGCGACAAGCTTGGAGCCCTGGCGGTAGATAGCCTGGGCAAGAACTGTTGCGGTTGTCGTTCCGTCACCGGCAACATCGGAAGTCTTGGAAGCGACTTCCTTGACGAGCTGGGCGCCCATGTTCTCGAACTTGTCATCGAGCTCGATCTCTTTGGCGACAGTAACGCCGTCCTTGGTGATGAGCGGCGAACCGAAAGACTTGTCGATGATGACGTTGCGGCCTTTGGGTCCAAGAGTAACCTTTACTGCGTCGGCAAGGGTGTTCACACCTTTCAGGATGGCGTTACGCCCTTCCTGGTCGAATTTGATAAGTTTTGCTGCCATTGATTATTCCTCCTTGATGTTGTTTATCGATTAATTAAAGCGATATGCCGAGGCACAGCAAAATGCTCCAGCTGCCAGGCAGCGCAAGGAATGAGGCACGAGGCGTACCTGAAAGGTACGTTGAGTGTCGCATTCTGCCGCGCAACGCCGCAGATGGACATTTGGCGAAGCCTTATTCCATAATGCCTAGGATGTCGTCTTCTCTCATGATCAAGAACTCTTCCCCATCTATCTTGATCTCTGTGCCGGCATACTTGCCGAAAAGAACCTTGTCTCCCTTCTTGACGTCAACTGGAATAACCTTGCCGTCTTCGGTTTTCTTGCCTTTTCCTACCGCTATGACTTCACCCTTCATAGGCTTCTCTTTGGCGGTTTCAGGAATAAAAATGCCACCGGCGGTCATTGTCTCCTCTTCGAGCCTCTTTACAATGATACGATCCTGCAACGGTCTGAGTTTCATACTTTTCTTTCTCCTTTCTTTGAGTGAAATGAACTGGTTAGCAATAAAAATTAGCACTCAAAGCTTCTGAGTGCTAACTGTTCTGCAATATAAACAGCCTGAGCGAAAAAATCAAGGGGAGGATGGAAAAAAATTACACCAGACCCTGAATAAAATTGAACGGGGAGCTCTCCGGAATCTCCCTGCTTCCCGCATAAGCGGCGAAAACCCTCTCCTGCTCGCTTTTATCCAGGCACGAAAGGTCCAGGATAAATGAGCTGCACCCCATCGACTGCAGCTTGTCCTTGTACTGAGTTATGGAAAATTTTCTGGTAGGGGTGACCTGGGTCAGGCCATCCCTTGTTGTCACACGATATCCTTCACCCCGGTCAGACAGGAGCGGAGCATCGTTTTTCACCCCTTTGATGGCGATCTTCGATGTTATCGCAGGGACATCGCTGAACAGAAGAATCCGGCACTGCAGGGGAATATCCGACGAAAGCAGGGACGAGATATTCTCCGCATCATCTTCGATATAGAGGACAGAACTGCTGGCCCCCGAATCATGCCATTCCAGAAGTGCCTGGCTGTTGAGCGAGAACAGCCTGTAGTCCGTTGAAATCTCGACCGGTCTGCCACTCTTCTTCATAACGTTCTGCAGCATCCTGAAGTGAGAGATGTTTGCCGCCTCGAAGCGTGAGAAACCGGCGCTGACAAGCCAGGAGAGACATTCGGCATACCATTCGAGATCACCATCGAAAATAATGAATGGGATACGCCAGATGACCCTGTTTTCCCTCCCCTTGAGGCGCCGGCATGTCTGCGGGAGCTGATGGATATTTGCCCGGGAAAGCGGCAGTTCCACCGCATCGACCCCTTCTCGGTGGAGAAGATAGATGTCGTTGGCTTTCTCAACTCTTATGATCAATTCAGGCCGCCGCGAGGGGGCGGCCGTTCTTTTTTTCATGGCTAGCGAAGCAGCTGCGCTCTTCCTTCTCGACTCTCTCTCCTTCCTGATCTTCGGCATGATCCGTTGTTCGAGCTCCAGGTAAAACTCTTTGCGGATCTCTTTCAGTCTGGCCGGAGGGATCATTACCGAAGGGAACCCATCCGAGATGATGCTGTTCAGGATAAACCCGGTCTCACCCGTTTTAGCAAACTGCCCCTTTAACACCTCTGCCATGTCGCCGGTTCTGGAGAGCTCAAGCCCGGGCAGCGGGAAAGATACCGTCTCGGCCATTCCGCCGGCTTCGGCTGAAATGACCAGCTGCTCGCCCTGCAGCGAAAGCCCGAGATCGCAGCCGATTCTGCCGCTTTTCACTGATTCGAGTCTTTTTATGCAGGCGTTTTCGCTCATCGTGAAGGCGGTCTCGGATGAGACCTTGAATACTGCATCGCCTGCCGCAGCCTCGAACGGAGAGCTCACTGCTATCCGGGTGCGCTCCGGAGCAGACTTTACCAGCCGGTTATCGAGAAAAATCTCCCGTACCGTAAACCCCTTACCCGCCATATCGCTCTTGGGCTGGATACGGATCCGGTCACCGATGTGGAGCCGGTCCTTTGTTTCGAAAAATATCCTCCCGCCTTTGATTGACTTTATCTCGCCCAGGAATCTTCCGGTAGCGCCTCTCAAGGCAGGAGTGGCGATGTCTGCAGGAGTATGCGAGGTCAGGAATCCCTTTGTCGGAACTCTCCCGAAGGAAAGCTTGATCAGCTCTCTTGCTTCTGCCAGTGCCGTTGTCAGGCTTGCAGGGGAGGCATCCAGAACCTTGCGGTAGGCCCCTACGATAGAGGCTACATACTCTGCCGACTTCATTCTCCCCTCTATCTTCAGGGATTCGACCCCCGCTGCCGCCATCTGGGGGATCAGATCTATACTCGAGAAATCGTTGGTGGAAAAGTAGTACCCTTCCTTGCCTTTATACTTGTACTGCCTGCGACAGGGTTGGGCACAGCGCCCGCGATTGCCGCTGTGTCCGCCGAGAAAAGAGGAGAAGAAACACTGTCCGGAAAGAGAAAAGCAGAGGGCACCATGGATGAAACACTCTATGCCGATAGGGCTCTTCGAGACAATACGGCTGATTTCATCAAGATGGAGCTCCCGTGCGAGAACGACCCGCTCGAAACCCAGTTCGGCAAGCTGCAGAACACCGGGGGTGTTATGCACTGTCATCTGGGTGGACGCATGAAGCTTTATCCCCGGAAAGTACTGCCGGATAAGTCGCGCGACTGCCATATCCTGGACAATGACAGCATCGACCTGAATGGCCTCAAGGCTAGAGAGGGTATCGACCAGGGCAGGGAGTTCGGACTCTTTCACAAGTGTGTTCAGGGTCACATAGAGTTTTCTGCCGTGCGAGTGAGCATATGCGGTCATCTTCTCCATCTGGTACATGGTGAAGTTTTTCGCCTTCGCCCTTGCAGAAAAGTCCTTCAATCCGGCATAGACGGCATCCGCACCTTTCTCCATTGCGGCGAAGAAAGCTTCCAGAGAGCCTGCCGGAGCAAGCAGCTCGGGTTTATCCGGTTTGGATAGTTGAAGGTTCATATCCGGCAGGTTAGCGGAAAGTTCTCCCCTGCGTCAAGCCGCATATCCATTTTTATCCGCTTCTGCTTGTTGAAGTGATGATTTGTTGATAGTATTATCGAAAATTGTCCCGGATAAGGCTGCCATTCATGTCTACCCCCCTGAAAATTCTTGTCGTAGAAGATTCGGATGACGATCTCTTCCTTCTGCTGCATGAGCTGCGCAAGAGCGGTTTCGAGCCGGAGTATCTCGCCGTCTGCACACCGCAAACAATGAGCAGTGCTCTTGCTGAGCGTGACTGGGACGTTGTTACCTCGGATTACAACATGCCGGGATTCAATGCAATGGCAGCACTGGAAATTCTGCAGCGGAGCGGTCTTGACCTCCCGTTCATAGTAGTATCGGGGAAAATCGGCGAAGATCAGGCTGTTGCCGCCATGAAAGCCGGTGCTCACGATTATGTCATGAAACAGAATCTCTCAAGACTGGGTCCGGCAATCGAGAGAGAGCTCCGGGAGACGGAGGAAAGGAAAAAACGACGCGAGGCCGAAATTGCGCTCAAAAGACAGTTCAGCCAGTTCAGAACCATCTTCGATGCTATGAACGCTGTCATCTACGTTGCCGACATGAAAACCAACGAAATCCTCTACATGAACCGTTTTGCAACGGCTGTGTTCGGAGAGAACTGGCAAGGAAGAGCCTGCTACGAAGTGCTTCAGAGCGGACAGAGCAAGCCCTGTGAATTCTGCACCAATCCTTATCTGGTAAAAGACGGCGTTCCCCAGCCCGCAATAACGACCGAGCATAAGAACAGCAGGAACGGCCGATGGTACCAGTGGACCGACCGGGCGATCGAGTGGACTGACGGACGGCTGGTAAGACTCCAGATTGCCGTCGACATCACCGAAATCAAGGAGATGGAGCGAATCAAGGATGAGATGATATCAGCTGTCAGCCATGAGATGAGGACCCCTCTCACCGCCATGCTCGGTTTTACCGAATTTCTCCTGGACAACGAGGTGGAAACCGATAAAAGGCATGAGATCATTGAGACCATTCATAAAGAGACGGAGCGCCTGAATGAATTGATCGGGAATTTCCTCGATATGCAGAGGCTGAAGGATGAAACCGTTGCCATTACTGAAAGTGCCCTGTCTGCCGAAGACATCCTGACTCAGAGTGCAAAACTCTTCTCATTCAATAAAGAGATGCAGCGTATAATCGTAGAGTGCCAGCCAGTCCTGCCCCAGATAATCGGAGACCGGGAAAAGCTGCACCAGGTAATGCTGAATCTGCTTTCAAACGCCTGCAAATACTCGCCGCCCGGCTCTCTTGTCACCCTTGGTGCAAAGGCGGGAGACGGAGAGGTCATTTTTTCAGTGCAGGATGAGGGGATCGGAATCCCCGCAGATATGCGGGAGAAGGTTTTTGAAAGGTTTTACCGGGTCGACAACTCTGACAGAAGAATGGCCGGGGGAACCGGGCTCGGCCTGGCCCTGGTTAAGGACATTATAGAAGCCCATAGAGGACGGGTCTGGATAGAGTCGAATGCTTCGGTCGGCAGCAAAGTCCTGTTCTCTATCCCGACCCGTTAAGAGCTTTCTGTTAATATCTGACTTTATGTTTTCGTGATCTTTTCGAGCTTTTAGCCTCTGCCAGCGAAAGGATGTCTGATCTCGAAATACGCCACTCCCCGAACTCCTTGATCATTTTGAACGACTTTGTCTTGTACTCCATCTCACCAGGTGCATCCAGCCCTAATTTTGCCCTGAGTACGACAGTTGTCGGAGACTTTGTCATAACCGAGACATCCTGCATCTTCTCCCAGCAGCAGGAGGGCTTGAGCCGGGCCGCCGACATCCTCCTGGTAAACGACTGCTTGGTGTCCTTTCCGCTGACAAGAGTACGATCATAAAGTTCGCCATAACTCCCTTCCCGCCAGAGATCCAGAATCCGCTCGAACCCTCTCGTAGCTTCTGTTTTATCCCCTTCATTTGCAGCTTCACCTCCCCAGAGCGGGGTCGCCAGCACCAGTGCCAGAAGAATAGAAAAGACAGTGGAAAACCGTTTCATACTCCCTCCTTTAAAATTATCTCATCGAATACAATATTACTGGTTTCCATCCAGAAAGCGGGGATTTTTCGTTCTGGCCAGGAAATCAAGGGATTGCGCGGAGGCGTAGCAGCGCTACGCCGCACAAGCAAGCCCGCAGATTGACGCCGCCAGGGCGGAAAAGCACCCTTTCAATCAGATCGTCCTGTCTACCGCCTCTGCAACCCTCCTCATCTTCTCCATCAACAGGGCGAATTTGGCCGGCTTCAAGGATTGCGCGCCATCGCTCGAAGCATGTTCCGGATCGGGATGGACTTCGATGATGAGTCCGTCAGCCCCTGCAGCCACGGCAGCAAGCGACATGGACGGGACATAATGATGATTGCCGGTACCGTGCGAAGGGTCGATCACAATCGGCAGGTGGGTCTTGCTTCGCAGTACCGGGATCGCCGAAAGATCCAGGGTGTTTCTCGTTGCGGTCTCAAAGGTCCTGATCCCCCGCTCGCAAAGGATAACAGACTGGTTCCCCTCCGACAGGATGTACTCGGCGCTCATCAGCAGTTCCTGAATGGTCATCGCCATCCCTCTTTTCAAAAGAACCGGTTTCCTGAGCTGGCCGACTTTTTTCAGAAGAGCGAAGTTCTGTGCGTTCCGTGCTCCTATCTGGAGGATATCGGCATATTCGGCGACCAGTTCTGCCGTCTCGGGATTGATGACCTCGGTCACGATCGGCAGCCCGGTCAATTCGCGAGCCTTGGCCAGAAGCTTGAGCCCTTCCTCTTCAAGTCCCTGGAAGGAGTAAGGGGATGTCCTGGGCTTGAATGCGCCGCCGCGCAGAATATCCCCGCCCGCTTTTTTCACGGCTTCAGCGCTTTCAATGATCTGCTTTTCACTCTCGACGGAGCAGGGCCCGGCCATGACGATTATCTTTGTGCCGCCAATGGTGACGTTGTCACTGATCCTGACAAGACTGGAATCCTTCATCACCTCTTTGGATGCCAGCTTGTACGGCTGCAGAATCGGCACGACACTCTCCACTCCGTTCATTGACTCGATTTCCTGAAGAGCCAGCTTCCCACGCTCGTCTCCGATAGCCCCGATGACATCACGGGTAGTGCCGTGGATTACATGCGGAGTGTAGCCAAGCTCGCGTATCCGCTTCAGCACTTCATCTTTCTCTCTTTTTCCTGCGCCTGATTTCATAACAATTATCATTTTTCCATCCTCCCGGGTTTTTCGAAAGCACTAAAAAGGGCCGGAGGAGTTACTCCCCCGGCCCTGTCAGAATGCTAACAAAAAAGCCGGGGGTGTAGTTCTGTCTACCCTCGGCTTTCGGTTTTGTTTTCTGGTCAATGTTTCTCTCAGTACAAACCGGACTTCCGGGCAGACGGCTCAAAATAAAAGCCGCACCAAAAGCTGAAGTTTGTAAAGTTGTAGAAACTGTTAATTGACATGTCTGCTATATGGCAGATGCGGCAAGCGGCTGTCAAGAGAAAAGTTGCTGTTTGCTTCAATCTTGAAAGGAGCATATAATGCTTCCCGGAGAAATCGATATGCATGTAAAATCAGCCCTGTTCATAACAAGCGCCACCAAACCGCCGCAGTACCCCGAAGGGGATCTCCCCGAGATTGCCTTTTCCGGAAGATCGAATGTCGGGAAATCCTCCCTGATCAATGCTCTGGTGAATCGCAAGAATCTCGTCAGAACCAGCTCTACTCCCGGTCGCACCCAGTTGATAAACTTTTTCGATGTGAACGGCACCTTCACGCTTGTGGATCTTCCCGGATACGGTTTCGCCAGGGTTCCGCTCGATGTGAAACGGCAGTGGGGGCCGATGATCGAAAAATACCTCTCGATGCGTACGAATCTTCGTGCCGTCGTCCTCATAATCGACATCAGAAGGATTCCCAAAGAAGAGGACCTGCAGCTGCTGAACTGGCTGATAACTTTCAGCATCACCCCGATCCTTGTGGTGACCAAGTGCGACAAGGTCTCCAAGAGCGAGCGCGAACGCCAAATGAACCTCATCGCGAAAGAGTTGGGAGTCGAAAAAACGGCCCTGAATCCTTTTTCCGCCCTGTCAAAAGAAGGCCTTGACAAAATCTGGGCGGAAATTGAAAATGTTCTGGTGTAAACAGACATCAAACGCCTTCATACGGGGAGCTCGCGGCTGAATTAAACCTTGATTTCTGCACCCCATATTGTTAGCATCAATCTAAAGAAACAATTGCTCTCTGTCATGATCGTGTGACCGCAAAACCCTGGCGGAATATTATATTACCAGGGGGTCTTTTTCAGCCGTGGTGTGCTGCCCCATTACGCGGGAATTGCCTGAAGCGGCTTCTAGTCCCCCACCTGATAGGAACTCGCCCAGAGGTCCTTCGAGTCCACGGCATGATGGAGAGTGTTTAAAAAAGGGGCTGACCTTGTCAGCCCCTTTTTTATGATTAAATTTGCATTAAATCCTGCCACAACCCCTCTCCAGCATTGATTATTTGCATTTTTTTGCTATAGTCATGTACTTTCCTATCAGATTTCAGTATTTGAGGTAATTCATGCAGCAGTATATCGACAAGGCGAATACGCTGATGGAGGCGCTCCCCTACATCAGGAGATTCTCCGGCAAGACTATCGTCATCAAGTATGGCGGGCACGCCATGGCGGATGAAACGCTGAAGGAATCTTTTGCCCTTGATGTGATCCTGCTCCGCTCGCTCGGCATCAATATAGTCGTGGTCCACGGCGGCGGCCCGCAGATCAATGAAACTCTGAAGCGCTACGGCATCGTTTCCGAGTTCGTCCGGGGGATGCGGGTTACCGACGAACAGACCATGGCAGTAGTCGAGATGGTGCTGACCGGCCAGGTCAACCAGGAGGTGGTCGGCTACCTGAACCAGCATGGCGGCCGGGCAGTCGGGCTTTCCGGCAAGGACGGCAACCTCCTCCTCTGTGAAAAGATGCTGCAGGAAATCAAGAACGACGACGGCAGCGTGGAGATGGTCGACATCGGCTTCGTCGGCAATGTCATAAAGGTAAACCAGGAGCTGATCCAGACCCTGGAGCACGGCAAGTTCCTGCCGGTCATCGCCCCGGTCGGGGTCGGCGTGAACGGGGAAAGTTATAACATCAACGCCGACCTGGTAGCCGGCAAAGTTGCCGGAGCTCTCAAGGCTGAAAAGCTGATGCTCCTGACCGATGTGTCCGGGGTCAAGGGGAAGGATGACAGACTTATCAGCAGCATATCGCTGGCAGAAGTCTCCGGCCTGATAGATGACGGCACGATATCCGGCGGGATGATCCCCAAGGTGGAGTGCTGTGTCGATGCCCTGAATGACGGGGCCAAAAAAGCCCACATCGTCGATGGCCGGGTGCGCCATGCAGTACTGCTGGAGATATTTACCGACGGAGGGATTGGGACGGAGATAACCTGAAGGCAGGATAGAGGTCCGGGGATCGAGGTTCGAGGATTGAACGTCAGGAGAAAAAATGAATTCAGCGCAGTGGATCGAGAAGTCCGACAGATACATAATGAAAACCTACGGCAGATATCCGATCGTCCCGGTCCGGGGCGAGGGGTGCCGGCTCTGGGACGCCGACGGCAAAGTCTACCTCGATTTTCTCGCCGGCGTAGCGGTCAACAACCTGGGGCACTGCCATCCGAAAGTCGTAAAGGCTCTTCAGGAGCAGGCTGCCAACCTGATCCACTGTTCCAACTACTACCAGATACCCCAGCAGATAGAGCTGGCCGAACTGCTCTGCAACCACTCCTTTGCGGACAAGGCGTTTTTCTGCAACTCCGGGGCGGAGGCCAACGAGGCGGCCATCAAGCTGGCGCGGAAGTACAGCCGCGATATCAGCGGCAAGCCGGAGCGCTACGCCATCATCACGGCAGCAGACTCCTTCCACGGCCGGACCATGGCAACGGTTTCCGCCACCGGCCAGGAAAAGGTGCAGCGCTTCTTCGACCCGCTGCTCCACGGCTTCAGCCATGTGCCGTTCAACGACGTAAAGGCGATGGCAGCTGCGGTTACGGACGAGACCTGCGCTGTCATGCTGGAGCCGATCCAGGGCGAAGGAGGGGTCAACATCCCGTCGCCCGACTATCTGGCACAGGTAAGGGAACTCTGCGATCGCCATGGTCTGCTGCTGATCCTCGACGAGGTCCAGGTCGGGATGGGACGGACCGGCAAGCTCTTTGCCCACGAACATTTCGGCATAACGCCGGACATCATGACCCTGGCGAAAGCCCTGGCCGGAGGAGCGCCGATCGGCACCATGCTGGCGAAGGACGAGATCGCAAAGGCTTTTGTGCCGGGCACCCACGGCTCCACTTTCGGCGGCAACCCGCTGGTATGTGCGGCCGCCCTGGCCACGGTCCGGACCATGCTGGAGGACGGCATCCTGAACCGGGCGGAAGAGATGGGCGAGTACCTGCATGGCGAACTGGAAGCCCTTAAGGTCAAATTTCCGAAGCTGATCACAAATGTGCGCGGCATCGGCCTGATGATCGGCATGGGGCTGACAATTCCGGGCGGCGATATCGTCAAGGCCGGGCATGAAAAGGGCCTGCTTCTCAATGTGACCCACGACACCGTACTGCGCTTCGTGCCGCCGCTGATTGTAAGCAAGGCTGAAGTCGACGAGATGATCGGGATTCTCAGCGGAATATTTGCAGAGCTGTAACTTGTAGGGGCGAACGCCGTTCGCCCGACCTCAAGAAGGGCGCATGCCATGCGCCCCTACCAAAGGATGAAAAATGAAACGCGATTTTCTGGCACTGAACCAGTTCAGCAAAGATGAGCTGGACAATATTTTAGGACTGACCGGCGAGCTGAAACTCCGCCAGAAGCGCGGGGTAGAACACGCTCTCCTCAAGGGAAAGAGCATTGCCCTGATCTTCGAAAAGTCTTCGACCCGCACCAGGATCTCCTTCGAAGTCGGCGTACACCAGCTAGGCGGACAGCCGCTCTTCATCTCCTCCGGCACCTCCCAGATGGGGCGCGGGGAGCCGATCAAGGACACCGCCCGGACCATCGCCCGCTACTGCGACGGCGTCATGATCCGGACCTACGGCCAGGAGATCGTCGAGGAGTTTGCCGCCTATTCGTCGGCACCGGTCATAAACGGCCTCACCGACAAGTTCCACCCCTGCCAGATCATGGCCGACATCTTCACGGTCATGGAGCACAAGGGGGGCTACGAAGGGCTGAAATACGCCTGGGTCGGCGACGGCAACAACATGGCCAACACCTGGATCGAGGCAGCCGCGATCTTCGGCTTCGAGCTCCGCCTTGCCTGCCCCGAAGGATACGAACCGGATGCCGGCGTTCTGGATTGGGCAAAAAAGAAAGGGGCAAAACTGCTCCTGACGACCGACCCGAAAGAGGCTGTTAGCGGTGCAGACGTGGTCAACACGGACGTCTGGGCCAGCATGGGACAGGAGTCGGAGCAGAAAGAACGGGAGAAGGCCTTTGCCGGCTACTGCCTCGATGATGCCCTGGTCACTCTTGCAAAACCGGACTGCCTCGTACTCCACTGTCTGCCGGCCCACCGCGGCGAGGAGATCACCGAATCGGTCATCGAAGGGAAGAATTCCGTAGTCTGGGATGAGGCGGAGAACCGGCTGCACGTACAAAAAGCGATAATGGCAAGCCTGATCAAATAACTCTGCGAACAGCAGTTGGAAGCTGCCGGAATGAGTGCATCAGTGCTGTTTCGTCGTAATTCTTGGCGAATGTAGCGTAAACAGCCGATACTGTCTGAGCGTAGCGAGTTTATCGGCTGTAGCGAAATGAGCCTTAGAATTACAGAAACAGCACGTCAGCACGAATGCAGGCGGTTTCCAACTGCAAAATAATATCTTATGCACTAAGCAAAGGAGAACACCCAATGGCAAAAAAAACCGAAGTCAAAAAAATAGTCCTCGCCTACTCCGGCGGGCTTGACACCTCCATCATCCTCAAGTGGCTGAAGAACGAGTACGGCTGCGAAGTCATCACCTTTTCCGCCGACCTCGGCCAGGGGGACGAGCTGGATCCGGTCCGCGAGAAGGCCTTTGCCACCGGCGCCGACAAGGTCTACATCGACGACCTCCGCGAAGAGTTCGTCCGGGATTTCGTCTATCCGATGTTCCGCGCCAACGCCATCTACGAAGGGCATTACCTGCTCGGCACCTCCATCGCGCGGCCGCTCATCGCCAAGCGCCAGATGGAGATCGCGAAGATCGAGGGGGCTGATGCCGTCTCCCACGGCGCCACCGGCAAGGGGAATGACCAGGTCCGTTTCGAACTGACCTACTATCACTACGACCCCTCCATCACGGTCGTAGCTCCGTGGCGCGAATGGAAGCTGAACAGCCGCCAGGCGCTCATCGCCTACGCCAAGAAGAACGGCATTCCGATCCCGATCACCAAGAAGCGCCCCTGGTCATCCGACCGCAACCTGCTCCATATCTCCTTCGAGGGGGGCATCCTTGAGGATACCTGGGCAGAAGCCCCGGAGATCATGTATGTCCTCACTAAGTCGCCGGAAAAGGCCCCCAACAAGCCCCAGTACGTGGAGATCGAATTCAGGAACGGCAATGCCGTGGCAGTGGACGGTGTTGCCATGTCTCCGGCACAGCTCCTGGCGCACCTCAACTTCATCGGCGGCGAGCATGGCATCGGCCGGGTAGACCTGCTGGAGAACCGCTCCGTGGGAATGAAGTCCCGCGGCGTCTACGAGACCCCGGGCGGGACCATCCTCCGCGAAGCCCACATGGCCGTGGAGCAGATCACCATGGACCGTGAGGTTATGCGGATCCGTGACTCCCTCATCCCCCAGTACGCCTGGCAGATCTATGCCGGTTACTGGTTCTCCCCGGAGCGCGAGATGCTCCAGACCCTGATCGACGACTCCCAGAAAACCGTCAACGGCGTCGCTCGGGTCAAGCTTTACAAGGGTCACTGCCGCACGGTCGGCCGCAAATCGGAAACAGACTCCCTCTTCAACCTCGATTTTGCAACTTTCGAAAAAGACAAGGTCTACAATCAGGCCGACGCCGAAGGCTTCATCAAGATCAACTCCCTGCGCCTCCGGATCAGGTCGCTTATGCAGGCAAACCGGAAATAGCCGCTGCAGCATGCACTTCTCAGGACAATAGGGGCAGACAGCCCCTATTGTCATTTAGATGTTTGACGCCAAGGAGTAGCAAAGATGTCCAAAGACAAACTCTGGGGCGGCCGCTTCGCCCAGCCGACCAATAAATTCGTCGAAGAGTTCACCGCCTCGATCGATTTCGACAAGCGCCTCTATCGCCAGGACATCCAGGGCTCGATGGCTCATGCCATGATGCTCGGGAAACAGGGGATCATCCCCATGGCCGATGTGGAAGCGATCACCGAAGGGCTCAAGGAGATCCTCGACCGGATCGAGGCAGGAGAGTTCGACTTTTCCGTGTCGCTCGAAGATATTCATATGAATATCGAGTCGCGCCTCTCGGCAAAAATCGGTGAAGCAGGAAAAAGACTGCATACCGGCCGCTCCCGGAACGACCAGGTTGCTCTCGACATCCGCCTCTACCTGCGGGACGAAATCGTCGCAGTCACCGCCTTTCTCGACCAACTGGTCGACTCGCTCATCAATCAGGCGGAAGAAAACATAAATGTCATCATGCCGGGGTACACCCACCTGCAGACCGCCCAGCCGATCCTCTTTGCCCACCATATGCTTGCCTACGTGGAGATGTTCGGACGCGACAAGGGGCGGATGGAGGACTGCCTGAAACGTGTCAACGTCCTGCCGCTGGGAGCAGGAGCTCTGGCCGGGACGACCTTCCCGATCGACCGCGAGTACGTGGCCGAGCTGCTGGAGTTTCCCGAGGTGACCCGCAACTCGCTCGACTCGGTCTCTGACCGGGATTTTGCCCTGGAGTTCATGAGCGCCTCTTCCATCCTGATGATGCACCTCTCGCGCTTCTCCGAAGAGCTGATCATCTGGTCCACCAGCGAGTTCAAATTTATCGACCTCTCCGACGGCTTCTGCACCGGCTCATCCATCATGCCGCAGAAGAAGAACCCGGACGTGCCGGAACTGGTCCGGGGAAAGACCGGCCGGGTGTACGGCAACCTGATGGCCCTTCTCACCGTCATGAAGGCGCTGCCGCTGGCCTACAACAAGGACATGCAGGAAGACAAGGAGCCGCTCTTCGACACCATCGATACGGTGAAGGGGAGCCTGAAAATCTTCGCCGACATGGTCCGCGAGATGAAGGTAAACCCTGCAACCATGCGGGCTGCTGCTGCCAAGGGTTTCTCGACCGCGACCGACGTGGCCGACTACCTGGTGCGCAAGGGGATGGCCTTTCGCGACGCCCATGAGGTCGTCGGGAAATCGGTGGCTTACTGCCTCGGCAAAAAGAAGGACCTGCCGGAGCTGACCATGGAGGAGTGGAAATCCTTCTCCGGCATGATCGGCGATGACATTTACGACAGCATCACCCTTGAGGCTTCGGTCAATGCCCGGTGCGCTACCGGCGGTACGGCGCTGGAGAGGGTGAAAGCGGAAATTGACCGGGTTAAGGCAGGACGATAAAAGAGGAACGAGGTTCGAGGATAAAGGATCGAGGTTATAGGCTCGGGGAACGAGGATAAAGGAAAGATGTAAGATTTTCCTCGCACCTCGTTCCTCGAACCTCGCACCTTTCAGGAACGATGATGAACAAGATATCAAGGATAGTTCTCACAATAGTTTTACTAGGCGCTACAGCGATCTCCGGCTGCGGGAAAAAGGGGGCTCTCATCCCCCCCGAGGCCCTGGTGCCGGCAGCGGTCCGGGAGCTGAACGTCGTCCAGACCGGACAGGATTTCAGGATCACCTGGAGTGCTCCCTCCAAAGAAGAAGGGGGAAGACCCTTGAAGGATCTTTCCGGTTTTCTGCTGTTCCGCCGTGACGTGACTCCTGAAGGGGGAGATTGCCCGTCATGCCCGGATTCATGGAAACCTCTGTCCATGATCGAACTGGATAACCCTGAAAGCATCAAAAAAAGCGGCGACCTTTTCATCTATTTCGACAAGGGCGGGGAAAAAAGCAACCGCTTTCAGTACCGGGTAACTGCCCTCAGCAGGAGCGGAGGGAGAAGCAGGCCGGCAGACGCTCCTTTGAAAAAAATGTTCCAGCCGCCTCCCCCCCCGACCCTGACAGCGACTCTCCAGCCCGGCTCCATAAAGATCGGCTTCAAGCCGGGCAAGGCTGCGGGCCCCCTGCCGATCGGGTTCAATGTTTATCGCCGGAAAGCCGGCGCCGCTACTCCCCTGCTCCCCTTGAATCCGGAACTGCTCACCGGGAGTTCGTGGGAAGATCTGAGTCTGGAGTACGGGACCAGCTACCGGTACTCTGCAGCTGCATTGTCACAAATCGAAGGTGAGACCGTGGAATCACCCCGCTCCAAAGAAATCGAGATCCTTTTCAAACTGCAAGAACTCCGCTGACACCTTCTACCGGCTTGAATCTTTTGACTTTTCCCGTTTCACATGATAAGAAGAAACACTTTTATTCAGGATCAGGGGGCTGCCCTGATTTTTACCTAGCTGGAGGAGCTTTTACAATGAATCATTTTCAGTACAAGGGTAATGAACTTTTTGCAGAGGATGTCTCGCTCAAGGATATAGTCGCAAAGGCCGGTTCGCCGGTTTACGTTTACTCTTACGCGACTCTAACACGCCATTTCAAGGCATTCGACGAAGCTTTCAGCGGAGCGCCGCATACGATCTGCTACTCGGTAAAGGCTAACTCCACCCAATCGGTGCTGAAAACCTTCATCAACCTCGGCAGCGGCGTGGATATCGTCTCCGGCGGCGAACTCTTCCGGGCTCTCAAGGCCGGCGTCGACCCGAAAAAGGTCGTCTACTCCGGCGTCGGGAAAAAGGACGACGAGATCGAATTCGCCCTCAAGACCGGCATCCTGATGTTCAACGTCGAGTCGGAACAGGAACTGACCCGCATCTCCGAGATCGCCTCCCGCATCGGCAAGAAAGCCGGCATCGCCATCCGCGTCAATCCCGACGTCGACCCGGGAACGCATCCCTACATCACTACCGGGCTGAAAAACGCCAAGTTCGGCATCACGATCGAGCGGGCCATGGCAGAGTACAGCCGTGCCAGGACCCTGCCCGGAATCGATGTCATCGGCATAGACATGCATATCGGCAGCCAGCTGACCAAGGTCAATCCTTTCGTGGATTCGATCGAGAAGCTGAAGGTCATGATAGGCAACCTCAAGAAAGAAGGGATCGAACTCAAATACTTCGACTGCGGCGGCGGACTCGGAATCCAGTACAATGCCGAAGAGCCTCCGCTTCCGTCAGATTACGGCCAGGAGATAGTCGCCGCAACCAAAGGTCTCGGGATGCATCTGCTGTTCGAGCCGGGCCGCAACCTGGTCGGCAACGCCGGCATCCTGGTGGCGAAAACCCTCTTCACCAAGTCCCGCGACGACAAGCACTTCATCATGATCGATGCCGGGATGAACGATCTGGCCCGGCCGGCTCTCTATGACTCCTATCACGGCGTAAAGGCTGTGACAAAGGATCAGGACGGCATGATCATCGCCGATATCGTCGGACCGATCTGCGAGTCGGGAGACTTCCTGGTAAAGGGGCGTGAAGTCCCGATGTTCAAGCAGGACGATCTGGTTGCCTTCATGTCGGCAGGCGCCTACGGTTTCGCGATGTCGAGCAGCTACAACAGCCGTCCGCGGGTGGCCGAGGTGATGGTCAAGGGTGACAAGTTCGAAATTATCCGCGAACGCGAAACCGTCGAAGACCTGATCAGGGGCGAAAGGATCGCATCGTTTCTGTAACAGCTCCGTATAAACGGGGGTAAACTTGAAAAACAGCAGCGGCATATCAGTCAGGGTGCTTGGTGATTATGGTCCTTTCTCCCGGATCGGGAAGAGCATCGGCTATCAGGTGACGATCGGCGAAAGCTGCTATCTCATCGACTGCGGCTCCCCGGTTTTCCAGAAGTTCGGCGGGCACGGCCTGAAAGCCATCAAAGGCCTGATCATCACCCACTGTCACGATGACCATAAAAGGTGGTTCTCGGACTTCGCGCTGTTCAACAGATATGCTCCCGATGTCGAGCACCGGCTCCCCTTGATGACCTCCGAGAGTGTGAACCAGGGTCTTGAAACAGGATCGTCTTCCGCGCTCTCCATGAGTCTCGATATCGACTGCATGCGCGTCATCGACATTGCCTACGAAGAGTATATCGATTTCACCTGTATTGCGCCGAAACCGAAATACCGGATAGAACAGAAACTCGAAAAGGACGGGATTTCGAGGCTTGTAGTCGTAGATCAAAAAGGGGCGCAGCTCCCCCCTGACCAGGCCAAGATCTTCATCGGCACGAGCGGCGTGCCGAGGCTTCTGTTCAGAGACCCGCCCTCCGGCGAATGGGTCGAACCCGAGAGCTTCTATCCGTTCTCGTCCACCGTCTTTTACGAGGAGAAGGTTCCTTTCAGGGACAGCGAAGGCTTCGCCATCGAAGCGATCAATGCGCCGGTCTGGCATGGCGTCCCCAGCATCGGGGTGAAATTCAGCACGGGAGATGAGACCCTAATCTTCAGCGCCGACACGAACCACGACCTAGAACTCTGGACGGAGATGTACTCACGGAAGATTCCCCGGAAGCCGCGGATCAGCAACGCCGAATTCGAAGGGTCGGCTGTCATCTTCGGCGACATCAACGACTATATCGAAAGGATCTGGAGCGAGGAGCGCTACAGGGATGCCGTGGCAGCATTCCGGGACGCGGTCGTCATTCACGACATCTCCCTGCGCAAGAGCGTCGTCCATACCGATTACCGCAGGCTGAATCATACGACCCTTGAACGCTCCAGGACCATCCTGACCCACAGCCCCGACAAGATGACCTCCGAATGGCTCCTGAGCGAAGCGGAAAAGAAATTCAGGATCAATGGAAGCGGTTTCAGTGAAGTAGTCAACGGCAAGGATGTCCCGGTCATAGGCGACTATTTTCACAAGGAAGACGGCAGGTACTATGTCTGTTTCAAAAACGACAACGGCCGGCATTCGATCTATGAGCGGGACTTTGTCCTGACTCTTTCGAACGATCCGTTCCGGGGAGAAGGCAGTTTTCTCTCGAATATCGATATTTACGAGGATATCAACGGGCAGTACTTCCCGATGATCGAGGACGGAACCAGCCACTACTCCTGCCGTCCGGATGGCCGGGTCGAGCTGCTGGAGTATGACGATAACGGCAGCCGCGGGCGGATCGTGGAAGATGCGCGCCCCCGGCTGACCAGGGAATTTCTTTCCCGAAACTGAAGCGATTCGGAATCTATTTTCAGGGGGTCCACCATGTTTAAAGGAAGCATTGTCGCGATAGTAACTCCGTTCAATAAAGGCAAAGTCGATTTCGAAAAACTCCGTGAACTGGTGGAGTTCCAGATCGAGGGCGGGACCGATGCCATCGTCCCGTGCGGCACCACCGGCGAGTCCTCGACGCTTGACTACGACGAGCATATGGACGTGATCAAGACCGTCATCTCCCAGGTGAAGAAGCGGGTTCCGGTCATTGCCGGTACCGGCTCCAATGCCACTGCCGAAGCGATCGAGCTGAGCCAGAAGGCCAAGGAAGCGGGCGCCGACGGCGTGCTTCTCGTCACCCCCTACTACAACAAACCGACCCAGGAAGGTCTGGTGCGCCACTACACGGCCATCGCCGAAGCCGTGGCCATCCCGCAGATCCTCTACAACGTGCCGGGCCGCACCGGAGTCAACATGCTCCCCGAGACCGTGGCCCGGATTGCCGTGCACAAGAACGTCGTAGCCATCAAGGAGGCGACCGGCTCCCTGCAGCAGGCGTCAGAGATCATCGCGCTCTGCGGCGACCGGATCGACGTCTTCTCCGGCGACGACTTCATCACCTTCCCGATGATGGCCTGCGGCGCCAAGGGGATTATCTCCGTG
>JBGQLM010000042.1:0-28939 GCA_041500085.1 Geobacteraceae bacterium | reverse complement strand
GAATGATATCGGGGGGCTGATGAATCTGGTAGACATTCTTATCTGGTTGATTCTGGCAGGCTTTGTCGTCAAGGGGTTCACCAAGGGTCTGGTCCGTCAGATATGCTCCCTTGCCGGATTTCTGATAGGCGGCTGGGCTGCCATCAAATACCATCTTTATCTTGCTGAGGCCAGTCGCCACATCATTCATCTGCCGCCTTATCTGGCAACAATCCTCTCCTTCATCCTCATCTTCCTGCTGATCGGGCTTCTTTTCCTCCTTCTCGGTCATATCCTCACGGTGATGTTCAAGATAATCCTGCTTGGTGGGGTGAACCGGGCTGGAGGAGTGGTTCTGGGTTTTCTCGAAGGAGCATTTATCGTCTGTATCGCTCTTTATATGGCTACCAGCAAGCCGGTACCGGAAAAGTTCAAGGGGTATATCCATCGCTCCAGGACGGCAGCCCCTTTCCTTGAGACAGGAAAGGAGATCGTCACCGGCTGGGGTGGCGTCCCGGATCTGCTCAAAATGCCGACATCTCTCAAGGGGGGCAAGAATTCCGGCGCTTCTAAGGATTAGCCCATGATGATCCCTGATGAGAAGATCGCTGAAGTCCGGGAGCGTGCCGGGATAGTCGAGGTTATATCCGACTACATCAGTCTGAAAAAGTCAGGGGCAAACTTTCAGGGGCTTTGCCCGTTTCATGGTGAAAAGACCCCCTCGTTCAACGTGAACCCTTCACGCGGGATATTTCACTGTTTTGGCTGCGGCGAAGGGGGTAATGCTGTTACCTTCGTGATGAAGATGGAGGGGATCTCGTTTCCGGAAGCTGTGAAACTGCTTGCAAAGCGGGTCGGTGTGGAGATAGATGACCGTCCGCCGTCGCTCTCGGAGATAAAGCGCAAGGACGAAAAGGAGCAGCAGCTCGGGATCGTTGCTGCTGCTGCCGGCTATTATGCAAAGCTTTTGAAGGATGATCCTGCGGGCGAGGCAGGCCGCAAGTACCTTGCCGGTCGCGATGTCAAGGGGGCGATAATTGCCTCCTATCGTCTGGGATATGCTTCTGATCGTTGGGATGGACTGGTAACTTTTCTGAAGCAGAAAGGGATAGCTCCGGAGCAGGTTGAAAAACTCGGGCTTATAAAGAGCAAGAGCGGAGGCGGGTACTTCGATCTGTTCAGGAACAGGCTGATCTTTACCATTGCCAATGTTCACGGGCAGCCGATCGGTTTCGGCGGGCGGGTTCTGGATAATTCGCTCCCCAAGTACATAAACTCTCCGGAGTCGCCTGTTTATCTGAAAAGTGAGGTACTGTTCGGTATCGATCTTGCCAGGCAGTCGATGAGGGAGCAACGATCCGCGATCATCGTAGAGGGCTATTTCGATCATCTTGCACTCTACAGAGGCGGGATTACGAATGTGGTAGCTACCTGCGGAACGGCTCTTACCAAAGGCCATCTGCAGGTTTTGCGGCGTTATGCCGACAAGCTGTATCTCCTTTTCGACAGCGACAGCGCAGGTAAAAAGGCTACCTTCCGGGCGATGGAGCTTCTGCTTGCCGAGCAGGTGCCCTGTCATGTCATTGAGCTTCCGGCCGGGGATGATCCCGACAGCTACCTTGCAAAGCACTCTGCCGAAGAGTTCGGAGAGCTCTTGCACAGGGCTCTTCCGGTTCTCGACTACTATCTGCGGGACCTGGTCTCCCAGGAGGATACCGGCACTGTTGCGGGCAAGAAGGCTGTTGTTGACAGGTTCAAGCCACTTTTGCAGAAACTGGCCGATCCGGTTGAGCGTGATCTATATCTGCGGGAGCTGTCAAGACTTCTGGCTATCGATATCAGGACCCTGGGCGCCGGCATGAGCGCTGCCCAGCCGAAAACTGCCGCTTCCGTGCCCGCACGGTCTGTTGCCGGAACTGCCGAATCGATTGTCGCACTGCTGTTCAGATATCCGGAAATTGTTTCCGAGTTCAACAGTTCAGGCGTTGCCGGGCTGCTGCCTCCGGTACTCCGGGAGATAGCGGCCAAAATCGTTGCAGCTGCCGTAAAAAACGAACTGATCGAATATGATGCCATCATCGGTCAGGCAGCTGAAAGAGATGAACTGCGCACACTTGCTGCACTTCTGGTTGATGATGCCCACCTGGCGGATATCGACCCGCACAAGGCTCTTCGCGATTTCAGCAGGGCTCTTGAGCGCGAGACGCTGAAGATGATCGACGTGAAAAGTCTGCAGAGGGAGTTGCAGCAGCTTGATTCCGAATCTCCCCGCTACCGGGAGATTCTTGAGTTGCTTGACAGTTTGCGAAACAGAAAATCTCAATTATCATTATAAGTATATTTGCTTCACTTGAATTATTAATCTATCCGCCTTCACAAGGGGAATTTCATGGCTAAAAAGAGTATTGAAGAGGTAAAGCAGCTTATCGACATGGGTAAGGAAAAGGGATTTCTAACCTACGAAGAGGTTAACGACCTCCTCCCCCCGGATATTGTCTCTTCAGAGCAGATAGACGATGTGATGAGCATGTTCGGTGAGATGGAAATCGAAATCGTCGATTCTGTCCAGAAAGTGAAGATTCCGAAGGCCAAACTTGATCTTGAGGACGAAGAGGAGGGCGAAGGCGAGCAGGAAGAGCAGGAGTTCGAACCTGGCGCGCTCGGCAGGACCAGTGACCCGGTGAGGATGTATCTTCGTGAAATGGGTTCAGTCTCCCTTCTTACCAGGGAAGGCGAAGTCGAGATTGCAAAGCGTATCGAAGAGGGTGAGCGGGATGTTGCCGGTGTCATACTCAACACGCCGATAACCCTGAAAGAGATGGTCTCCCTTGGTGACCGCCTCAGAAAGTTCCAGATCAACGGCTCCGACATCAGTAAAGAGGTCGAGGAGGAGGAGCTGGAGGAAGAGGATGAAGAGAACCATCAACGGAGTCGTCTCCTTGAGGTGATGGACGAAATCCGCGATATAGATGTCCGGATGGATGCCATTATTGCCGAGCAGGACAGTGAGTCCCTGAACAAACAGGATGAAGCAAGGCTGATGCTGGAGAAGAATGAACTTAAGGCCCGCCTTGCCGAACTGGTAAAGTCGCTTCGCCTGAAAGACCGTCACGTAGAGAAGATATCCCTCCGGCTCAAGGAGCTTTCCGGAAAGGTTGACAGGATATTGAGAGAAGGCAGTGATCTCGAAAAAGAGCTCAATGTCAAGCCTTCGGTGTTTACTGCGTATCTGACAGACCCGGAGAGACAGGCTGGAGACTGCCTCAAACTCATAAAAAAACTGAAGCGTTCGGAGGAAGATACTCAAAAGATTGAGAAGAGGCTTTTGAGTCTTGAACGAAAACTCAAGAAGGTAGAGGATGAGTCCGGGTTTAAGGCCTGCGAACTTTCTCAGGCGCTGCTGGCCGTCGAGCAGGGCGAGTGCCGGGCGAAGCTGGCGAAGTCGGAACTTGTCGAGGCAAACTTGAGGCTTGTCGTCTCGATTGCCAAGAAGTATACCAATCGCGGGCTTCAGTTTCTCGACCTGATCCAGGAGGGTAATATCGGCCTGATGAAGGCGGTAGACAAGTTCGAGTACCAGAGAGGGTACAAGTTTTCAACGTACGCAACCTGGTGGATTCGGCAGGCGATTACCAGGGCGATAGCCGATCAGGCCAGAACGATAAGAATTCCGGTCCATATGATCGAGACCATCAACAAGTTGATCCGGACCAGCAGGCAGCTGGTTCAGGAGATCGGGCGCGAGCCGTCTCCAGAAGAGATCGCGGAAAGGATGCAGCTTCCTCTCGACAAGGTCAGAAAGGTCCTCAAGATAGCCAAAGAGCCTATCTCCCTGGAGACGCCGATAGGAGAGGAAGAGGATTCACATCTTGGCGACTTCATCGAGGACAAGGGTGTTGTCTCCCCTCTTGAGGCGGTCATCAAGGCAAATCTTACCGAGCAGACGGCAAGGGTGCTGGCAACCCTGACCCCGAGAGAGGAAAAAGTCCTGAGGATGCGCTTCGGCATAGGTGAGAAGAGCGACCATACACTTGAAGAGGTCGGGCAGGACTTCGAGGTCACGCGGGAGAGAATACGGCAGATCGAGGCCAAGGCTTTGAGAAAGCTTCGCCACCCCAGCAGGGCAAAGAAACTAAAGAGCTTTGTCGAGTAGGATGAAGGGCCGCGGCTTATCGCGGCCCTTTTTTTATTTCCGTACAGTGATATAAAATACGTCTCGTAAAATCTATCATTTACAGAGTCATTCAAGTGAGTTAATGGTAAAAGGCAAGAAACTCCCGATAAAAGTATTTGTGCTTGATCGCTGAGAACTGAATCCATCAGATGCGCCTGGAAAGTCCTGATGAATCGCCTGTTTCTCAGCAGTGGAGGATTTAGATGTTCAGAGCAGCAGTTGTCCTGATTTTTCTCATCTGCTCCGTTTCTGCGAATGCGGCCCATCAGGTGAAATTCGTTGCGGAAATCCCCGTGGACAAACCCCTTCATGTAGCATCAAACTCCGATGGCAATATCTATGTGACCACTAAAGACGGGACTGTTTCCGTTTTTTCGACTGACGGCAAGAGTGTCTTCACAATCCAGGGTAATGACCCGGCTGGAGACTCTTACCTTAAAAAACCTTCCGGGATTGCCGTGTATGGTGAACGGGTCTATGTCTGTGACAAGTCAAGGGACAGGGTCGTCATCTTCTCCCGGGACGGGAAATTCATAGACAGTTTCGGCGAAGGGGGAAGCGGCAGGAAGCAGTTCAGCAACCCTGAAGGGATATTTGTCTATCAGGGGGTAGTCTACGTAGCGGATTACGGCAATGACAGAATACAGGTTTTCAGCGATACCGGGGTACACCTGCAGACTATCGGCGTGGCTGGCAATGAGGAGGATCTGCTCAAAAGTCCAACCGATGTAGCGGTTGATAATCGTGGCAATGTCTATGCCATTGACAAAGAGCGCCGACTGATAAAGATATATGCCCAGAACGGGAGCTATCTGGGGAAAATCTCCGGAGTGGCAAAGCCCTTCTCTCTGGCCATGTCCGGTGACGGTATCTATGTAACCGATGTCGAGAACCACAACGTCACCAAGTTCAGCTTTAAGGGCGAGAAACTGTTCCACTTCGGGACCTTCGGTGATGGTAGGGTCCAGTTCAAGGAGATCGTGGGGATATCCGCCGACAGTACCGGCAGGGTTTATGTGGTGGACAGCGAGAAGAAGTCGGTACAGCTTATCGATACGGACAAGCCTGTAGAGAGTGATCTCCCCTTGAGTGTCGCACCGCCGACTTCTGTCCGCTGGACAAGGGAGATTAGACAGTTTGCAAAGAAAGTTGCCTGGGACAGGGGGAGAAACCTCGTTTATGCCATAGATAGCGAGAAAAAAGCTGTCAATGTGATAAAGGACGGAAAAATAAGCAAGAGCCTGATTCTCCCGGAGCGCAATCCGGTTGCGGTAGCCGTAGATCAGAACGGGATGCCCTGGGTTTTCGACAAAGAGGAGAGTCAGCTGCTGAAGCTCGATCAGGGCGGGAACATCCTCCTCAAGGTCGGCTCCTCCGGAAGCCGCGAAGGCTATTTTTCCAAGCCCAAAGACATCTGTCTGTCCAAAGATGGCTCAATATACGTTGCCGATACCAATAATGACCGGATCCAGGTTTTTAACGGCGATGGCGTTTTCCTGAATGCGTTTACGAAAGGGGCGGACGGTCAGCTCATCGAAAGCCCGGTTGCCCTGGATCAGGATGCAAAAGGGAATCTTTACGTGCTCCTGGACTCGCGGAACATGGTAGTGGTCCTGTCCCCGAACGGAGATGTGCTCCGTGAATTCGGAGGCAAGCCTCCAGGCACGGGGACTTTCGAAAGTCCGGTAAGCCTGGCAGTCGCCGGGAATGAGTTGATGGTCCTGGATGCCGGGAGTAGCAGCATAAAGGTATTCACTCTTACTGGTGAGTTCAAGCGGGAGTTCGGTTCAAAAGGGGAGGGGAAGGGAGATTTCAAAAAACCTTCTTCGATAGCGGTTTTCGACGGGGGGAGTTTTATTGTCTCAGACTCGGGAAATGAAAGGCTTCAGGAGTTCGTCACGGTCAGCACTCCGGCTCCCCCGGTCGGGCTGACTGCGGTGGGGGGGATGAGAAAGATCGAGTTCAGCTGGAAGAGCCCGGATGACGGATCGGTTGAGTCGCACAGGGTCTTCAGGTCGCTCAAGGGTGGGACCGACTTCAAGGAGATTGCAGTTGTAAGCAGGAACTCCTATCCGGACCGGGACGTACTTCCGGGAGTCAGGTACTCATACAAGGTTAGTGCAGTTGTCAAGGGAGGAAACGAGAACATCTCCATCGAGAGTGCCTCCGCCATCCCGTTGAAATACACTCCGAAACCGCCTGTTTCAGTCGAGGCGAAGAGCCAGGAGTGGTCGGTGGATCTCTCCTGGCAGGCCGAACGCCAGGATTATCTTGACAGCTATGCGGTGTACCGTGACAGCGATGATGAAGGTGCCTCCCCGATCTTTCTCGGAAATACCAAAGAGACTAAATTTTCCGAGGAAGGCCTGGACTCTGATACGGAGTATACCTACCTGGTCAGCGCGATCAGTATCGACGGCGTCGAGAGCGAGCGTGTGCCGGTAGACACTAGCACCATAGTTGCCACGAGACCTCCGCTCGAGATCGAAATCATCAAGATGAGCGATATCTTCTCGAACACTTACAAGATCTATGAGAATGAAGGGATCGGCAAGGTAAAGCTTACCAACAATACCCGCAACGAGATCCTGGCCTTGAAACTTGCCTTCAGCATCAAGGAGTACATGGATTATCCTTCCGAGCTGGAAATAAAGAGTATCCCCCCCGGACAGAGCAGCGAGATAATACTTAAGGCGGTATTCAACAACAGGATTCTGGAAGTTACAGAAGATACTCCGGTACAGACAGAGCTTCGGGCATCCTATTTCGAGAACCAGAAACAGCGGGTGTTCGTCAGGAATAATGCGATAAACCTGTATGAAAAGCACCGGATGATGTGGGTGACGAAGGACAGGGTAGCAACATTCATTACCTCGAAGGATCCGGTAGTGCTTGAATTTGCCAGATCAGTTGTGACCCAGTATTCGGACATAGGCTCTCCCCTGGTTTTCGCCGCAGCCATTTATGACTATATGGGCCTTACCGGGATGACCTATCTCCAGCACCCGAACAACCCCTATCAGATAGTGGAGGGGAAGACCAATTACGTGGATTATGTGCAGTATCCCCGGGAAACCCTGAAGCGTAACTCCGGCGTCTGCACCGACCTGGTGGTTTTCTTCTCGGCAGCACTGGAAGGGCTTGGCATCAGGACGATGCTGCTGGGGACTCCTGATCATCTCTTCATGATGTTTAGCGTCGGGCAGGTAGCCGAGCTCGGAGACTCTACCATGAACGGGATGTTCGCGATACACGAGGGGACTGTCTGGGCACCTGTCGAACTTACCCTTGTCGGATCAACTTTCATGAAGGCCTGGGAGACCGGGAGCGGCGAATATCATGAATGGCGCGATAAGGGGATCGAGATCACCGACCTTGGCAAGGCATGGGGGAGGTACAAACCTGCTACATTGCCGGTGACAGAGTGGCGCACCCCGGTTGTCAAAAGGGCTGAGATCGACAAGCGTTACGGTAGTGAGATAGCCAAGCTGCATAAGATGAAGCTGAAATATACGAGCAACCGGTATTTCGCACAGATCAACAGCAATGCTGCTGACGGGAACGCGTATCTCCAGCTGGGGATAATCTATGGAGAGTCGGGAGAGCTTGAGGATGCGCGCAAGTACCTCGAAAAGGCTCAAATCCTCATGCCCGAAAAAGCCGAGGTCCTGAACAATCTGGCCAACGTTTTATACCTCAAGGGAGATTATCAGGCTGCCAGACAGGCATATGAAAAGGCTTCAGATCTGGATCCGGCTGACCCCTACATCCTGGTAAACCTTGCACTCTGCTATTTAAGACTTGAAAACAGGGAAAAGGCGACAGAGATTTTCAAGATAGCCACCCGGAAGGACCCTTCCCTGCTGAAAAAGCACAGAACGATCGCCATTGAACTCCTGGGCAGCATGTAAGACGAAGGATTTATCCTGCCATGATGAGGAGGTTATCAGCATGAAGAAAAGTGTAATGATCCTGGGTTCGCTGATTCTCATATCTGCGCCTGCCTTTGGCGAGCAGAAAGACGGCTTCTGGGACAGGCTGCAGACCAAGCTGGAGAAAGTTACGCCCTCGAAAAAAGTCAATGCCGCTACTGCTGTCGGGGGAGTTCGCGGGGCCAAGAACGACGACTCTTCCGATATTTACTGGAAAGGCAGGGACAAGTCTCCGGATATGAACGATGAAGAGCTTGAAAAGTTCAACCTTGCCATGGAGAGCAGGCGTAAGGGCGGGAATGAGCTTGCCCTCAAGCAGTTTGAAGAGTTCCTGAACATGTATCCGCAGAGTCAGTTCCGGGTTGAGGGGCTTCAGGCTGCAGAGATGCTCAGGACTGAAATTGCTGCGGCAAAAGCAGCTGCGAAAGTTGAGCCTGCGCCGCAGCCTGCGGATACCGGAGGGCCTGTTCCTGCAGCGCCGACATCGGCGCAGCCCGCAGAAGCCGGTAAACCCGTATCTGAACCGCAGCCTGTAAAATAGTGTCAAAGGCGGCAGCCGGCTGTCCCGGCTGCCGCCTCTGGCTCAGTTGTTCAGCGTTACGACGGTGACCCCGTCTCCCCCTTCGAAGCTCTCTCCCTTGCGAAAAGTTTCTACCTGCGGAGATCCGGAAAGATATTCCCTGACGCCGCGCATCAGCGAACCTGTCCCTTTTCCGTGGACTATCCTCACTTCTTTTGTGCCGGCAAGCGTGCAGTTGTCCAGGAATTTGTCCAGTACACCAATCGCTTCATCGACTCTGAATCCTATCAGGTTGAGTTCATTCTCTGCGTCAGTCACGCTCAGCATTACCGAGCTTTTGTACTCCTTTTTGCCCGGGCTTTCGACTTTCGGAGCGGAGACCGCCGAGAAAGGGAGCTCGATTTCCATGCTGCCGGCACGGAGCCTGAGCCGTTTCTGGCTTTTGTCGACAGCCAGTACCGTTGCATTGTGACCGAGTGCCGTTACAAAGACCTTTGATCCGGATTCCAGGGCTTCGGGCTTGATGCCGGTTTGCGGCCTGATCTGTTCCAGTTCGCTCAGGAGTTTTTCTTCGACAGCGGCAAGCGCCGCCGGACTTTTACGGCTCCGCTCCCGTCTCGCCTCATCCAGTATCCTGTTAAGCTCGGCCTTTGTCGTGTTTACAAGTTCCCTTGCGCTGATGATCCCTTTTTCGCGTGCTTCGCGCAGCTTTGCTCCGGCGCTGTCCAGCGACTCCTCGATTGACCTCTCTTTTTCCGCAAGTGATGCTTCCCGTTGCAATAACTCACGGTGCAGAGACTCGTTCCTGTTTCTGGTCTCTTTCAGCTCGGCGAGCAGGACGTGAAATTCCGATTCCATCCTCCCGACCATCTCCCCGGCCTTGGCTATGATCCTATCCGGAAGTCCGCATTGCCGGGCAATGTCGAGGGCGTGAGACTGGCCCGGCTCACCGGTCGTCAGCCTGTACCCGGGAGCGAGGGTGCTTCTGTCGAACTCCATGGCGCCGTTGATCATGCCGGGACTTTTCTGTACAAAGGCGACGATGTCGATGAGATGGGTCGTGGCAAGAACCATGCACCCCTTCGAGGCAAGCTCGGCAAGAACGGCACAGGCAATAGCCCCTCCCTGGACAGGGTCGGTGCCGGTTCCAAGCTCATCGAGCAGCACGATTGTCCTGTTGTCGGCCCGCTTGAGAATCATCGATATTTTCCGGACATGGGAGGAAAAAGTCGAAAGGCTCTCTTCGATCGACTGGTCATCACCGATATCTGCACAGACAGCTGCGGAAACAGGGAAAACCGAGTTTTCTCCAGCCGGGACAGGGATTCCCGACTGGGCCATCAGCGTCAGGAGTCCGGCAGCCTTGATGGCGATGGTCTTCCCGCCGGTGTTTGGCCCTGTTATCAGAAGCGTCCTTATGCCTGAACTGCCGCCCAGCTCCAGATCCAGAGGCACAACACTCCTGCCGCCACGCTCTTTATGGAAAAGGAGCAGCAGAGGGTGGTAGCCGCTTTCGATCCTTAAATACATTTCATCGGATATGGTCGGCACACTGGCGTCCATAAGCGTGGCAAAGGATGCTAACGAATTCAGAAGGTCGAGTTTTACGACAGCCTCGAAGTCGGCAAGGATCAGATCCGAGTCTTCCCTGATCCATCCGGTTATCTCTTTTAGTATCCGTATCTGCTCGGCCTTTTCTTCAGCGCCCAGGTTCTCCAGTTCGTTAACCATGCCGATAATCTCTATCGGCTCCATGAAAGCGGTCTCGCCAGTTCGCGACACGTCGTGCACGACCCCCGGCACCATTCCCTTCGAGTCCATCCTGACCGGTATGACCCATCTGCCGTTTCTCTGCGTGATGAAGTCGTCCTGCAGGAATATGGCGGTTTCCCGCTCCCGCACGATCTCCTCAAGCCTCTTTCTGACCCGGGAGACCAGGCTTCTGTGGGCTCTGCGGAGAGTGAAGAGAAGGTCCGAAGCAGTGTCGAGAAGCCCTCCGTCAGGTGCGATGGTGCGTTCCAGGGGTTCGAGGATGTCCGGAAAACCCTGAACATCCCGGGCGGATTCTCTCAGGAGAGGGATGTCGGTTCGATAGCTGAAGAGCGACGCCAGATTCTGCGAGACCCTGAGGAGCGGCATCAGCAGTGACAGCTCTTCCGGGCTCAAAGAAGCCCCTTCGGGGCGTGCCAGGTCGAGGATTTCCCTGACATCTTCAAACGGGGCAAGAGGCAGGGTGATGCCGGAAACGGCAAGAGACCTGATCTCTTCGATCCGCGCGAACCGAAGCTCGATCTCATCACGTTTCGAGATGGGGGATAAGGTCTGAAGAGTCAGGATAGTAGGCTGGGAATGTGCGAAAAGCGATATCCGGGCCAGTATTTTTTCAAATTCAAGCAGATGTTGTGTGTCAGAGCTCATGTTACCTCTTCTTTTTTGGCGGATGATCTTCTCTTTGCCCGCGACTTGCGTTTTCTTATCCGGTCAGCCTCAAGGCCGGCTGCAGTCGGAAGCCCCTTCCCGGCAGCAATCTTTTCCAGCAGTTCCCTGCGTGCCAGAAAGCGGTTCACGGACTGGCTCCGGTCTTTCATGCACTTGACCTCTATTCCGGTAGGTAGATGAACCAGGTGGACGCAGGTGGAGGTTTTGTTGACGTGCTGGCCGCCGCTCCCGGAAGAGCGGACAAAGCTCTCCTTGAGATCTTTCTCCGTAACTCCGAGCTCGTTCATCCGCTCGTAAAGGAGCCTTTGCTTCTCTGGCGACACGGCAAAAAGGAGCATGCGCTGAATCCTTCGATGTGTGATCTTGAATCCGTGGCGATGAGAGCCGGAGCGAACGAAATGCCGGGGCTAATCGCCGCGTAACCGCTCCAGTAGCTGTTGCCGGGTAAACTGTGCCGGGAACAGTTCTTATTGATAAGAACTCAAAGCAGAGGCATGAATGAGCGAAGGCTCCCATCGCCACGGATTCAAAATTCATGATAACTCTACGCAGATTATACTGCAAAGAGGCATTTGTAAACCTGCTCCGAACTTGTCATGAACTATCCATTTGTGTTACTGTCGCAGTGATGAAAATATCGATCATCATACCTGTGAAGCCGGGCGGAGCGGTTGCCGCTCTTGAGGCGCTCCGGAATCTCGAAGCAGGCTCCCCCGACCATGAGATCATCATTGCCGAGGGACGAAGGCCGAGCCGTCAGCGCAATCTGGCTGCTGCGGCAGCTGAAGGTGACCTCCTCTACTTCCTCGATGATGATGCAGCTGCTGCACCTGATGCTCTCAAGCGGATTGCCGCGGTTTTTTCGGATGAGAGGGTTGTCGCGGTCGGCGGACCATCCGTCACTCCTGCCGGGGATTCCTGCTTCCAGAGAGCTGTCTCCCGGGTGCTCTCCTCCGCTCTGGGCGGGGGCGCTATCCGCAACCGGTACCGGCGTTACGGCGTGGTGCGCGATACTGACGACTGTGAACTGATCCTCTGCAATCTAGCTTTCAGGAAAGATGTCTTTATCACCTATGGCGGGCTTGATGAAAGGCTCTATCCGAATGAGGAGAATGAGCTGATCGACAGGCTCATCGCTTCAGGAGCCCGTCTGGTTCACGATCCCGACCTGTTCGTGGTCAGAAGTCAAAGGCCTACTCTCAAGGCATTCATCAGGCAGATGGTCACGTACGGCAGGGGACGGGCCGAACAGTCCCTGATCACCAGGACGCTGAGCTTTAAAGCCCTGATCCCGGCCATGTTCGCGATCTACATTGTTTCACTCGCACTCCTGCCGCTCTGGTGGTGGTATTTTTTGCCTGCCTTTGTGTACCTGACCGCCGTAGCTTTCAATGTCCTGACCGCTGCTGCCGAAGAGGGGATAGCCATTGCACTCAGGCTCCCGATGATATACACTCTTCTTCACTTCTGCTATGGCGCCGGGTTCATTGCCGGGATCATCTTCCCGCGGTATAAGGCAACTGCCGGAACTCCGGAAGAAGTTCTCTTGAGAAGGGTCAAGCTGTTTGGCCTGGAATGGTGAAATGATTATTATTGTTTTGCATATCGGCGATATAGCGTAGAGATATTTTTCCTGACCTTTGTCATGACCAGATGCCATCTGCTCTGACTGCCTGATTAGACAGCCTTTTCCCGTAAGTCGCAGGCGACATCCGCGGCAAGCGTTTTTTGGCGTAAAATTTGCTTCAATACTGTATCGACTTTCCCGTATACATGATCAGCCCGAGGAGGATTACATGAAATTCAGGTCACTTATGACTGCCATCTGCGTACTGGCAGCGGCACAAATCGTATCTGCCGCGCAGACCGCACCTTATGCATATATCGCCAATAGTCGCCTTGACAGCGGCCCCAGAAAAGTTTCGGTAATCGATACTGCTACCAACGCCGTCACGGCAACCGTGTCCCTCCCGGACGATAACGCGGACCCGACAAAACACCCTAATGCATATTGCATCACGGTGGGCCCTTCCGGGCAGTATGTCTATGTCGGCCTCAAGGATACCAATGAGATTAATATCATAGACACTGCCACAAATACCGTTGTCATGAACAAGCGGATTTCACTCGGGACCGATATTCCTGGCGGATTGGCGGTAAATGCCGCGGAAACGCGTCTTTACGTTACCAGCAACATGAGCAACACCCTTATCGTCATCGACATATCGGGTCCAGGCGCCAGAGAGGTCGGTCGTGTAACTGTCGACGACTCTTCGCTCAGCAACCCTGAAGGGGTGGTCCTTAACTCAACCGGTACCAAGGCATATGTCGCGAACTCAACCAAGGACTCCATTGCCGAGATAACGCTCGATGAGGTCAACAACAGCTACGTCAGGTCTTCGATCATAAGTTCAGGTACAGACTCCTACCCGATGGGGCTGACGATCTCCTCAGATGATTCAAAACTTTATTTTGCCAGCATGTACGGCAATACCGAGGTTGTAGCCCTGACCGCTTCCCCGAAAACGGTTACCACTCTGCCGACAAATACAGGGAACCTCTCAGTCGCCGTCAATCCAGTCAGCGGCAATGTTTATGCTCCTTCCAGTGTCATGGATACACTTTATGCCTTCAATAGCGCCGGCACTCTTCTCGGTTCGTATAACACTGCCACTACCGGTCCTTGGGGCAGTTCGGTAACTCCGAATGGTGCAAAGCTTTTTGTTGCCATGAACCTGGATAACACCGTGAAGGTTTATACCACTGCAAACCTGGCAACTCCACCGGCATCCATAGATCTTACCCCTACTGCGGGCGCCGGAGGGAAACCGACCAGTCTCGGTAACTTCATCGGCCCTGCATGGCCATATGCATATACCATAGCGGCATCAGCTACGCCGCCTTGCACCATTACGCCGTCCGGTACTGTCCCCGTAACCACCCATGGCTGGAACTTCGGCATTTCCGGCTCCGGCTGCAATGTCACGGTCAACGGTGCTCCAGTAGGTGCTGCAACCTCTTACAAGATGTCGAACGTGGTCGACAATTCACAGACAATAAGTGTCAGCCAGTCGGCAGGAACATATTACCGTCTTACGGTTGATTCATTGATAACCGTTGTCAACGGTTTCCTCGTAAGTACACCCTCCGGTATCGGTCAGAACAGCCCGAGTGCCCAGTTCCTCGCCGGTTCCTCCCCATCCGTAAATGCAGGCCCCGGCTTCAAGGCGATCAACTGGACCGGCGCCTGCGCAGGGACTGCGGACGGCCAGCCTTGTAGTGTTCCATTTGTGAATCTCAGCGCTGACAAGAACTTTGGCGCGACAGTTGTACTCAATACTGGTGGTCCCATCTTCGATGTAACCAGTTCTTCCTACTATTCTACCTGGGCCGCATGTACTGCCGGTGCTGCCAACTACGACGTTATCAAGCTCTCTACCGATATTACCGCTGTTACCACTGACGGTCCTGCCTATCAGTATACGATGAGCAATCAGTGGAACAAGAATGATTACAGTCAGAAGGTTGTCCCTCCTGTCCCGATGACGCTAACCATTACGAGTGTTGCGGTCATCGCAAGTGACCTGACTCTCTAGGTCTTATTCATATTTGAATCCAAGAGGGGGCTGAAAAGCCCCCTTTTTTTGTCCAGACTTTTCACATATTGTTTACCAATAGCAAAGGGGCGGCATGATTTCATGTCGCCCCTTTTTATTCCTAAGTTATGAAGAAACCTTTTCAGATAATCTTGGTCAGCGGATACTCTACTATCCCCTCGGCGCCCAGCTCCAGAAGCTTGGGCACGATCTCCCGGACATCCTTCTCGGACAGGATGCTCTCGATCGAAACCCAGTCCGACTTGTACAGATGGGATACGGTCGGCGCTTTCTGGCTCGGCAGGACCTTGGTGATCTCCTCGATTACCCCGCCCGGGGCGTTCATCTTGATTCCGACCATCCCTTCTGCTGCCAGTGCCGACTGGAGGAGGGTGGCGATCTGCTTGATCTTGGCCCGTTTCCATGGATCCTCCCATGACACTTTGTTGGCGATCATTACCGGCACGGACTGCATCAGGTCGCAGACGATGCGCAGGTTATTGGCCCTGATCGTAGAACCGGTCTCGGTTACCTCGACGATGGCATCGCAAAGTCCGTCGACAACCTTCGCTTCGGTAGCTCCCCAGGAAAATTCGACAGTGACCGGAATCCCTTTTTCGGCAAAGTAACGCTTGGTGAAGCCGACCAGTTCGGTCGAAATCGTGGCGCCCTTGAGGTCTTCGGGTTTTTGCACCGGAGAGTCCTGGGCCACAACCAGTACCCAGCGTACCGGGCGTCTGGAGACTTTTGAATAGACCATTTCGCAGACTTCGACGACATCGGAGTCATTTTCCCGAACCCAGTCACGGCCGGCGATCCCGACATCGATCGTCCCCCGCTCCACGTATTTGCCCATCTCCTGCGGCCGGATCAGCTTGCAGTTCATCTCGTCATCATCGACACCGGGAAAGTAGCTCCGTGAGGAGATGCTGACCTTCCAGCCGGCTTTCTTGAAAAGGTCGACTGTGGCATCTTCAAGACTACCTTTGGGTATTCCGAAATTAAGAATATTGGTCATAATTAAACTCCTTGAAAATCATTAACGCAGAGACGCAAGGAGGCAAAGAAAATTACGATTCTCCGCGACATTGCATCTTTGCGTCTTTGCGTTACGAGTTTTAGGATTTCTTGTAGACGTCGTCAGGGTTGAAGAGCGGATTGGAATGCTCCACCCATGCTCCTTTTTCCCATTTGACATAGAAACAGCTTCTGTTGCCGGTATGACAGGCTGCCGGTCCGTTCTGCTTTACCCGGATGACGACTGAGTCGGCATCGCAGTCGGTATACGCCTCGACAACTTCCTGGGTATTACCGGACTCCTCACCTTTCATCCAGTACTTGTTGCGGGTGCGGCTGAAGAACCAGGTCTTGCCTGTCTCAAGCGTGAGATTGAGGGTCTTTTCGTCCATGAAAGCAACCATGAGAACATCGCCTGTCTCATGGTCCTGAATGATGGCCGGGATCAGCCCACCCATCTTTTCGAAATCGATTTTTATCATGTGAGTACCTTTCAAGTGAATATGCGACCGTGAGGTCCGTTTCTCGCTACAACGCCTCTGCTTTTGCGTCGATGGTGGTTTACTCGCCATCGGAGAAGATCAGTGGCACTATCTATGGTGGCAGCATCTGGCCATGTGCTCCGGCTGTTTCCGCTCGAAAAGGCCATCACTGTCACATGTTCAGGTTTCAGAAAAAAAGGCGGCACAGGAAATCCCGCACCGCCTTATTTATGGTTCAGTGGTTAGGGTTGCTTACTCCGCCTTTGTCACAACAACCTTGAACGCGGCAGCAATTTCCGGGTGGATCTTGACAGGGACGGTGTATTCACCGGTCTGCTTGATCGGATCGGCAAGGGAGATCTTCTTGCGGTCGATATCAACGCCATGGGCCTTCAGCTGCTCGGCAAGTTCCATGTTGGTGACCGCTCCAAAAAGCTTTCCCTCGTCTCCGGCCTGATGAACCAGGTTCAGAACGATCGCATCGATCTTGGTACCCAGAGCTTTTGCCAGCTCAAGCACCTTGTTCTTTTTGTACTCAAGCTGCCTCTTGGCATGTTCGAGAGCTTTGGTGTTCTTCTCGTTGGCCTGGAGTGCGAAACCCTTTGGCAAGAGATAGTTGCGGGCATAACCCGGAGCGACCTTTACGACGTCTCCGATGTGACCAAGATTTTCCATGTTTTCCTGCAGAATAACTTTCATTTTTCCTCCCAGCCTGCTTACAGGTTTTTTTGTTTAGGGGTTCTGAAATCTCCCCATATGTCGAATACTCCGAGAAAAGCGATAGCAAGAACCAGATACGGCTGGAATGCGAGAACCAGCCAGAAGATTATCCTTGCGAGTGAAGGGACTGATACGCGCTGAAAAAAAGCCAGCACGACGGCCAGACCCTGCAAAAAATAGGTAAAACCAAGAGCTACCAGGACGTTTAGCGCCACCCTCTTCAGATCGGGTTGAGGGACAAGCAGTGAAAAGCCGGCAGCGATCAGGATCCAGACCAGCGCCTCCGGATTTCTGAACGACAGATACGATGCGGGCTGGGGCAGATGCGGAAGAGTTTTCGCCCCGAACCGGAACAGTACCGACATGTTGAGTGCTGCAATCATGCCGAGCGAAACCAGGAGCAGCGCCGGAAAGACGCTTGCTATAAGCTGGCCTGCCTGACGAATACCGCTCGTTAGCATCGCAAGGTCTTCCGGAGAAAGTCCCTGTTTGCTGTAGATCGCGATAGCCTGCTCGGTGCTCGATTCGATCCCCTTGAGAAGCATCCCCTGAAGATCCACCCCTGCCCAGAAACCGTAAGCTACGGCCAGTGCGACTATCAGCAGAAAATTGATCCCTACTGCATACGCGACTGATCTGGCGGTGCCTTTCCCCTGAAGATAGAAAAAAGGGAGCAGGAAACCCATCAAACCCGACTGCAGTACATAAAGCAGTGGGGTTGACCCGTCCTGCATGAGCATAAGCACAGTCAGGGTTATGGCAAATACGCCGGCTCCGGCTGCTGCCCCGTTCTTCATGTAAACGTAGACAGCAGGGAGCGGGACGAATAAAGCGGGCAGAAGCCCGATCACAGGGAATGTCACGTAAGCCAGGAAGAGCACCAGTGTAAGGACTCCACCTTTAATTGCATCGAGCACAAGCTCTCTGCGAGGTGTGATCATTAGCGCAGTGACCTAAGGCAGTACGTGGCTGCCGGCAATCGGAAGCAGCGCAATGTTCCGCGCTCTCTTTATAGCCTCGGTAATCTCTCTTTGGTGTCTGGAGCAGTTTCCGGAAATCCTGCGTGGCACGATCTTCCCGCGCTCGGTTATGAAATAGCGCAGGGTGCGTGGATCCTTGTAGTCGATGCCGACCTGCTTGTCTGCACAGAAGCGGCAGACTTTTCTGCGCTGAAAAGGTCTTTTTTTCCTTGGCCCGCTGCTCGGGCGTTGCGTACTTCTTTCGTCACTCATTGTATATATGCCTCCGTCAGTTTACTCGTTTTCAGATGCGGCTTCCTCTACAGGAGCCGTTTCTTCGGCCTCAACCGGCGCTGCCGGTGCAGCAGTTACAGTGTCCTTGTCCAGCTTGACGCTCTGGTAACGGATTACCCGGTCATCAAGGCGGAGACGACGCTCCAGCTCTGCAATCAATGCTGCATCCCCGTCTGAACGAAGATACATGTAGCGGCCACGAGCCAGCTTTTCGATCGGGTATGCGAGTTTGCGAATACCCCAATCTTCGAGTTTCCTGACTTCACCATTCATTTTTTCGATGACTTCGTTGATCCTGGCTGTGAGAGCTTTGTTCTCCTCATCGGCCAGATCCGGTTTGACGATATAGATCGTCTCGTACATCCTGCTCATTATTGCAACCTCCTCACGGTTTTGTGTTTCGCCTCTGATCAGCGAAAACAGTTAGCCCCAGTCCCACCCGGAGCAAGGAGAAGCGGCCCCAATGGCCACTCGTAGGAATCGTAATTTTTAGCATAACCTGCTTTGAAAAACAAGCACTTATTATGTCAGACATTGAACCTGTAATGCATGACGTCGCCGTCCTGAACGGTATACTCCTTCCCTTCAAGCCGCATCAGACCTTTTTCCTTGGCCCCTGATTCGCCGTTCGACGAAATGAAGTCGTTGAAGGCGATCACTTCGGCACGGATAAAACCTTTCTCGAAGTCGCTGTGAATCACTCCGGCGGCCTGAGGGGCTTTTGTCCCTTTTGTTATGGTCCAGGCGCGCACCTCTTTTACTCCGGCGGTAAAGTAAGTGATAAGGCCCAGAAGCTCGTAGCCCGAACGGATGAGGCGGTCCAGGCCCGACTCCGACAGACCCATGCCGGCAAGGAATTCACTCTTCTCCTCACCGTCCAGCTCCGATATCTCTGCCTCTATCTTGCCGCAGATGGTCACCATGCGTGCTCCTTCCCTGGCAGCGATCTCCGCGACCTTGGCAACGAACGGGTGTGTTCCTTCCAGGTCATCCTCTGATACATTGGCGACGTACAGTACCGGCTTGTCGGTCAGAAGGCACATCTCGCGCAGGGTGATGCGCTCGTCGTCGCTCTCGGCAAGGCCGAGTGCCGGCTTGCCGGATTCGAGAGTGCGTTTGACTTTCAGACAGAAGTCGTTATCCTCCTTCGCTTTCCTGTCGCCGCTTCTGGCCAGCTTTTCGCCTCTGAGCAGCCGCTTCTCGACAGTATCTAGATCGGCCAGAGCGAGCTCAAGCTGGATCACCTCGATATCCCTCTCCGGGTTGACGCTGCCGTCGACATGCACGACATTATCGTCGTCAAAACAGCGGACAACGTGGACGATCGCATCGACTGCCCGGATATGGCCGAGAAACTTGTTTCCGAGCCCCTCTCCCTGGCTCGCCCCCTTGACAAGGCCGGCGATATCAACGAATTCGATGGTGGTAGGGAATATCCTCTCCGGGATAACGATCGCGGCAAGCTGCTGAAGTCTTGGATCCGGCACCTGTACGATCCCGACATTGGGGTCTATGGTGCAGAAAGGGTAATTTGCCGACTCGGCACCAGCCGAGGTCAGCGCATTGAAAATAGTCGATTTCCCGACGTTTGGAAGTCCCACTATGCCGCAGTTGAAGCCCATCTTTTATCCTTTTGTCAAATCAGGTTTTTGTTGTTGTACAGGCTCATCGTCTTGGGCATTCCTTCGATTATGAGCATTTCGAGGGCATCCACGATACCGTCTACAAGCTGCGGCAAATCTTTCATCTCGTTTTTGCCGAAGTTGGTCAGGACATAGTCTGCCATATCGCCGTGTAGTGGTTTTCCTATCCCGATTCTCAGGCGGTTGTAATCCCCGGTGCCAAGTTCCTGATGAAGTGACCTCAGACCATTATGTCCGCCATGCCCGCCATCAGTCTTGAGTTTAATCTGGCCGAAGGGGATATCGAGTTCATCATGAATGACGATAAGGTCGCTAGGCGCAAGCTTGTGAAACCGAAGCGCTTCGGCAACGGAGCGTCCGGAAAGGTTCATGTATGTCTGGGGCTTCAGGAGAAAAAGCCTGTTCCCCTTGAACTCCCCTTCGCCGTAAAGCCCGCTGAAGCTCTTCCTGGTAGCCGCTATTCCCGCCAGGGAAGCAAATCGATCCAAAACTATGAAACCCGCGTTGTGGCGGGTCCATAAATACTTGGGGCCGGGATTACCCAGCCCCACTATGAGTTTTGCAGCCATGTTATGCCTCAGAGGTTACGACATGGTCAAACGGCTTCGGCGACTACCTCTTCCTTGCCTTTTCCAATAATACTTACTATTGATGTCTTGGGGTCATCGATGAGTTTGACGTTCGCAGGGAACTGGATTTCCGAGAGGTGGATGGAGTGACCGATAGTCAGCTCTGTCACATCAACATCGATATGTGCCGGGATGAGAGCGGGCAGACACTCGACATCAACCGTATGCTTGACAAATTCGAGCAGGCCGCCATCCTTGACGCCTTTGGCCGTGCCAACTAACCTGAGCTTGACTTCGACACGGACCTTCTCGTCCATGTTTATCTTGTGGAGGTCAACGTGGCGAGGTGTTCCCTTGAGCGGGTCAAGCAGCATCTTTGCGATTATGACTACCGCACCCTTGAGGCTGTCCTCGCCGGCCAGCGTAATGAGCGAGTTCTGTCCGCCGGCACCTTCTACCGCTTTGACCAGGTCTCGCTGATTAATACTGACTGATGTGGAGTTGAACCCCTTGCCGTAGACGATCCCCGGAATCCTTCCGGCGATGCGAAGCTGGCGGCAGATACCTTTGCCGGTCTTTTCCCTCAATTCTACATTCAGCTCTTTCATGCTCATGATTTCCTCCAACTATAGAGTTAAATTAATACAGATCAGACAAAAAGGGAGCTTACCGACTCATCCTCGTGAATCCTGCGAATAGCCTCTGCAAGGAGTTCCGAGACTGTCAGAACCTTGATCTTGCCGAAATTGGTCCTGTTCTCAGGGAGAGGGATGGTGTCGGTTATAAGTACCTCTTCTATTGCAGAATCGTTAATGCGGTCCAGGGCAGGCCCTGACAGAACTCCGTGTGTGGCGCAGGCGTAGATCCTGGTGGCCCCGTGCTGCTTCAGTGCTCCTGCGGCTTGAGTAAGTGTTCCCGCAGTGTCTATCATGTCGTCCAGGATGACAGCGACCTTGTCCTTTACATCGCCGATCAGGTGCATTACCTCGGCGACATTAGGCCCGGTACGGCGTTTGTCTATAACGGCGAGTGTGCAGCCGAGCCTTTTTGCGAAAGCCCGGGCCCGCTCCGTTCCGCCGGCGTCAGGAGATACCATAACGATCTCTTCACCGATGAATTTTTTGTTGAGATGTTCAAGGATGACAGGAGCGGCATACAGGTTGTCCACCGGGATATTGAAAAAGCCCTGGATCTGTCCGGCGTGAAGATCGACGGTGACGACACGATCGGCACCTGCCGTCGTTATCAGGTCGGCAACAAGCTTCGATGTGATAGGAGTGCGCGGAGCGGCCTTTCTGTCCTGGCGGGCATAACCGTAGTAGGGGATAACGGCTGTTATTGTTGCCGCAGATGCCCTTCGAAGGGCGTCCATAATGATCAGGAGCTCCATCAGGTTATTGTTGGTCGGAGCACAGGTAGACTGGATAATATAGATATCCCGTCCGCGGACATTTTCTTCGATCTCCACCATTATTTCGCCGTCGGAAAAGGTCTTGACCTTTGCCTTGCCAACAGGGAGGGAGAGATTCTCGCAGATTTTTTCCGCCAGAGTCCTGTTCGAGTTGCCGCTGAATATCCGTATACTGTCTTGCATGGTTTACCAACTTTTAGGGCGGCTTCTCGCCGCCCTGTTTTAAATAGTGGCTGGGGTGCCAGGATTTGAACCTGGGAATGCCGGAATCAAAATCCGGTGCCTTACCGCTTGGCGACACCCCAATAAACGACCGAAGATGCCGTACTGAAGTTTACTTAAATAGTCGCCGCAACTGCTGTAAACCAGCCGTTGCCTGCTGGAAGTGACTGAAGCGCCTTACTTGCAGCACTCTCATCAGCAAAGATGCCGAAAACAGTAGAGCCGCTTCCGGACATGAGAGCCCCTGCGGCTCCGGCAGACAGGAGCATTTCCTTGATCACGGCTATAACCGGATTTTGTTCGATTGTTACCGCTTCAAGGTCGTTTGAAAGTATTTCAGAAACATCTTCTGGCGATTTATAGAGAAAAGGAAGTTTAGCCGCGACTTTTTCGGTTGTCAAGTTCAAATTTCGGTAAGCCCAGGATGTGGCCACATGAATCCCCGGGTTAATCAGCAGAAGCCAGAGTTTCGGCATAAGTTCGAGAGGGGTAAGCTTCTCACCGATACCTTCGGCCACGGCAGGTTTTTTGAAAATGAAGAACGGGACATCCGCTCCCAGCCCGAGTCCTATGGACATCAGCTCTTCGTCGGTAAGTCCTGTTTTCAGGAGCTGATTCAGCCCCATAAGCGTCGAGGCGGCATCACTGCTCCCGCCGCCGAGTCCGGCAGCTACCGGGATATTTTTTTTCAGTTTTATCTGCAGTCCGGTTTTGAGAGAGGAGAGTTTCAGAATTTCGCTTGCGGCTTTCCATACCAGGTTGCTGCTGTCAACGGGTATATCGGCTCCGTCACAAGTGAGTCCTACTCCGGGCTCACTCCTCTGCGAAATCTCAAGCTCGTCGCAGAGGTCGATCCGCTGCATGATCATTCTCAGGTCATGATAACCATCTTGCCTCCTGCGCAGGACGTCAAGACGAAAGTTTACTTTTGCAGGCGCTCTCAGCAGGAGAGGTTTTGTCACCTTCTTATCACCTTGCGTTTCATTCCGCCGGTCATGGAAGCCATCTGCTGCTGCTTCTGGAGCGCTGCGGTGTTTTCAAGGTGGAACTGATACCATGTCTCGCCGTAACCGGTCATTTTCATTCTTTTACCCTCTTTAAGGAGAGATAAATTCAATGCAAGGTTCTCATCACCGGGGATCTTCTTCAGGCCCTTTTCGATAACTTCCTTTGCCTTGTCCTGATCTCCTGTTTCGCAGAGGCAGTAAGCGTAAAGTGCCCAGAGGAGAGACTCTTTGGGGCTTCCGATAACCGCTTTATCGAAAGTCTCCTTCATCTTGTCCTTCTTGTTCTTCTTCAGGTAGTAGACACCGAGCATCCCCATGGTTACCCAGTTCTTGAAGAAACCTTTCTGCAGGTAAGGAAAGGCGCTATTGAAGTCACGCTTGATGTAGTAGAGCATGCCGATCGAGGCGTTGATCTGGCCGCCGACATAGATCTGCCACTTTTCATACTGAAGAGCCGCATGCATCTCCTTGATGGCCCTGTCAACAAGCTGGACCTGCATCTCCCGGCTGGATACCCGCTGGGTCTGCAGATCCTTCATTGCCCCGGATACAATAGTTTCCACCTTTTTCATGATAATGCGGGAGATCAGATAAAACGATCCCAGCATAACGACAGTTGCTGCAATCAGCGCTGCCCACCATGGCAAAGATGTTGCGAAGGCTATGGCGGCATATGTAAGGGCCCCCAGAATGGCGGAGATGATGATGTTGTACATTTTTGGTGGAGTCCTTTTAGATGGTTTGAAGTGTTATCCGTTCTCTTTTGAAGAGTATTTGGCGACGATTATCCGTTTGCCGGGTCTGAGGGCGACCTTTTCAGTCAGGTTGTTCCAGGCGGAGAGAATTGCGGTCGTGACTTTGAAGCGTTTTGCAAGCGAGTACAGGGTGTCACCTTTTTTCACAGTGTAGTAGCGGTTTTCGACAGTATCAGCGGAAGCGATATACTTGGCATCAGATTGTGCGGTTTTATGCGAAGGCTTCATCTGGACCGCGATCTGGACAGGTACTTTTAGAGTTTTACCGCGGAGTCTGGAACCCGGTTTAAGGTGATTAAGTTCGGCCAACTGCTCCGAAGTGGTATTGAAGCGTGCGGCAATGGATTTCAGGGAGTCCTTGTTCCTGGCGCGGTAACGACTGTACTCTATCCTCTCGGTGTAGCGCTGATCGTCTGAGATCTTCGCATATTCAGCGATGAAGAGCTCTTTCTTCCCCTTGGGGATTTTCAGAAGATAGTTCTGGTAGTTCGGGGGGGTACACCATCTCCGCAGTTCAGGGTTCAGTTCCTTCAGGGTTTGATAAGGGGTATCAATAAGCCTTGAAATCAGTTCAAGGTCGGTGCGTGCCGGGACTTCAACCGTGTCGAGGTCCATGGCAGGAAGATAGGCGATATCAGCAAAGCCGAATTTTGCAGGTTCTTTAGCGATGATGGCCGCTGCAAGCAGTTTCGGGACATAGTCCTTGGTTTCCCGCTTGAGATAGGATCCTTTGGAGATTTCCCAGAAATCTCTGGTGTCGTACATGCTGATCGCGCGGAGTATCTTGTTCTCACCCGCGTTGTAGCCTGCTGCGGCAAGATACCAGTCATTGTTGAAGAGCCCGTAGAGCTCTTTCAGGTAGAGCGCTGCAGCTACAGTGGATTTGATCGGATCACGCCGTTCGTCGATCCAGTCGTTTATTTTGAGATCATATCGTTTGCCGGTGCCGGAGATGAACTGCCAGGGCCCCACGGCATTTGCCACTGAAACTGCATGGGGTGTGAAGCCGCTTTCGATCATTGCCAGGTAGACGAGATCTTCAGGCATACCTTCTCTGCGGAGGATCTCCTTCATCAAGGGGATATAACGCTCCGAACGTGACAGCCACTTAGAGAAGGAGTTGTGACCCCTGTGCTGGAAAAAATTGATGAAGTAGTTTACTTTGCTGTTAAGGGTCAGGGGGATGTCCGAGCCCGGAAGCTGCTCGTTCAGCAGAGAGATGTCGAAATCGGAAGGTACAACATTTTGCTGCGTCTCTTCGGAGAGGGGGATCTCAAGGGATCTCTCAAGTGAGTGGGAAGAATATGCCGGCAGCTTTGTCCTCTCCGCTCCTGTTTCCGAGAACTCTTTCAGAAGCGCGGATGTGAGATCTGCAGCCGGCAGGGATGCAGGGAGTATGAGAATTAGTAAAAATGTTAAAAATACAGGCATGTTGGATCCTTTTTCGGGTTCGGCGCATAATCCAGGCGCTCCAATCCGTGAGCAGGGAGTCAACAGTGTATAAAAAATATCTGATTGTGTCAATCAAGAGGGGAATTTGAATTATTCCGGAATCCTCATGAAGTAATGTTGAAGCAGGGATTATTTATGTTATTATTTCAGGAATGTGCAGTACAGGGGGTGTTATGTCCGATTGGAAGCGCTATTGCGATTATCTATGCGATTGCCAGGAAATAGGGCTTTTACTGGATATTTCCAGGTTGAACCTGGAGGCAGGTTTCTTTGCCGGGATCGAGTCTGAAATGCAGCGGGTGTTTGCCGAGATGTCAGCTCTTGAGAGCGGCGCAATGGCAAATCCTGATGAAGGCAGGATGGTCGGCCACTACTGGTTGAGAGCACCGAAACTTTCTCCGTCGATCGGCATTTCGTCCGAGATCGAGTTTGCCATAAGGGGTGTCAAGGAGTTTGCAGCCGATATCCATGACGGAGTCATTAAGACCGCGGGCGGGAAACGCTTCAAGCGAATCCTTGTGATCGGAATCGGCGGATCGGCACTCGGGCCTCAATTCGTCTCGGATGCCCTTGGCACTCCTCAGGACAGGATGCAGACCTGCTTCTTCGATAATACCGATCCTGACGGGATGGACAGGGTCATCTCCGGAATCGGAGATACACTTTCAGAGACGCTTGCCATTGTCATCTCCAAGAGCGGGGCTACCAAAGAGACCAGAAACGGGATGCTTGAGGCTATGGAGGCTTACCGCAAGGCAGGGCTGGTCTTTGCCCGTCATGCCGTCGCTGTAACCGGTAGCGGCAGTGAACTGGACTCCGCTGCTCTTTCTGAAGGCTGGCTGGCACGGTTTCCGATGTGGGACTGGGTCGGCGGAAGGACTTCGGTCACTTCCGCGGTCGGCCTCCTCCCTGCAGCCCTCCAGGGGATCGATATCGATGCGCTGCTTCAGGGGGCACGGGTATGCGACCGGATTACCAGAAATCCTGTAACCCGCAGGAATCCGGCGGCCATGCTTGCCCTTGCCTGGTTGTATGCGGCAAAAGGGTGCGGAAGCAGGGATATGGTCATACTTCCATACAAGGACAGACTCCTGCTATTCTCCCGATATCTGCAGCAGCTAATAATGGAATCTATCGGGAAAGAGAAGGATCTTTCCGGGAAAGTAGTAAATCAGGGGCTTTCGGTATACGGGAACAAAGGATCGACCGATCAGCATGCATATGTTCAACAGCTTCGGGAAGGGGTCAATAATTTCTTCGTCACATTCGTTGAGGTCCTTAAAGACCGTGAAGGCGGTTCCTTGTTTGTCGATCCAGGGGTCACCAGCGGAGACTACCTTGCCGGATTCCTTCAGGGGACCAGAGAGGCGCTCAGCGAGGCCGGAAGGGAATCCCTGACAATAACGGTCGAGCAGATAGACGCTCGGACCATTGGAGCTCTGATTGCTCTTTATGAAAGGGCTGTCGGCCTGTTTGCCTCTTTGCTACGGATAAATGCTTATCATCAGCCAGGAGTCGAGGCAGGCAAAAAGGCTGCAGAGGAGGTTCTTGCCCTTCAGAAAGAAGCGTTGAGCTTCCTTTCAGCTTCCAGAGGGCAATCGTTTAACGCGGAGGAGATCGGCAGCTCGATCGGTCATCCGGACAAAACCGAACAGTTGTTCAGGATGCTCCGTCATCTTTCGGCCAATCCGGATCATGCAGTTAACATGAAGAGAGCGGAACCGTTGTGGGGTAGCAGATTCAGCAGGTAACCATTAAAAGGGGGATGTATGAAAAAGATTCTGGCAGCAGTGCTGATGGCGGCAGTTACTTTGGGGGCAGCATCAGCTGTTCTGGCTGAGACGGATCCCCAGGTCGTCAAGGAGAAGGCGGTAGAGAAGAGGGTAAAGGAGCGTAGCGCCAAAGAGAAGATGCTGCCGGCACCAGAGGTGCAGCTGAAGCGCCTCACCAAGGGGCTGCAGCTGACTGCCGAGCAGCAGAAGCAGATCAGGCCCATGCTCAAGGAAGAGTATGCCAGTCTGAAGGCAATCAGGCAGGACGAAGATCTGAGCCCGAAGCAGATCCAGGCAAAGGTGGAAGCTCTGCGGACAGAAACCATTGCTAAAATCGAGACTGTTCTGACTCCGGAGCAGAAAGAGACATATGAAATGATCAGCAACGAGATCAAGGCGAACAAGCAGAAACGGATGCAGGAGAACCGCAGGGCCCGTCTCGGCACCAAATCCGATCCACCCCAGCAGCCGAAACAGTAGATTGGTTTGTGAGAGCACTTGTAAAAAGGCCGGGAACTTCTATTTCCGGCCTTTTTGCGGACAGCAGGGGTCAGCGCGGCCCGATGCGGAGGCTGGAGGTGGCGAGGAACACTTCGCGAAGGAACCAGAGCAGCCCCATCACCAGCAGGATCATCGCCAGGATGAAAAGAATGGCGACCGGTGCGGAAATGTCGAAATGGACGAAGGAGCCGAAGAAGAGGATCGCAATTACGCTGCAGACCAGCAGGGCGGTCATGGTGCAGAAGGTGATGGCGAGATTGATCAGCTTGGCCCGGCGGGAGAGGATGATCAGGTGCGAATGGAGTCCTGCGGCATCTTCGCCCGAAGCGTTTTCCAGTCTCCCTTCCAGCAATCTTGCCCGGTCAATTACCCGGCCAAGGCGGTTTGTCATTACTCCCAGCATTGCTCCGATTGCAGTGAGGAGAAACACCGGGGCAACGGCAAGCTGAATTGCGTGAGATATGTCACTTACGTCGTAAAGTTCGCGCATGAGACCTCCAGAAATTAACGGCTGTCGGGTAGTGCGATTATAGCGCCGAATTATCAGAAAAGAGCGGTATCCTCTGTATACTTATACTGCATGGAGACGCGGGTCAACAGCGAAATCCGAACCATTTCCGAGCCCTGATAAACAGGATAAGTGCTTTAACGAAGTTACTAAGGAGCCAAGCCGATGGCAAAAACAAAAGAGAGCGGGAAAACCGGCAGCGAGCTGGCGATTAACCGCCGCTGGCTGCGCGAGCAGATGAATCCGTATTACTTTGTTTCCATGAAGGACGAGCCCTTGGCCAACAGCATTCTGGAACGGGAGCTGGGGACTCTGAGTGAAAACAGGCGGTTGATCCTGGCCGACCGGGAGAAAGCTCTCATCATGGCCGTGGTCAACCATCGCGGTTCTCTTTACCAGACCCTGCGACGGGTGGATGAGCATGAGATTTCCTATGCGGTCATTACCCACTCTGCGGGACCTCTGCCGAATCTCGACCGGTCCCTCGAGATCCAGCGGTTCGAATTCGATCGCAAGAGCAATCAGGAGATCATGGCCGGACAGGGCGTCGTTATCCCCGCGGGAGTCAGAAGACGGGTAAGCAGCGAACTTCGCAATAATTTTCCTGCCTTTGACATGAAGGATTTTGACCGGCTTCTCCGGATTCTCTGGCTGAATAACGAGAAGTATGTCCGGGTCTCCCCAACGGCGCGGGTTGCGCAGATACTGCTGCTGCTTCAGCGAGGCAACCAGAACAACGGCTTCTATCTCGGTCTGGAGGAGATGCCGGGCGGTGGCGAGTACCGGGTGTTGTTCGCAGTCGGCAATCCACCCCAGCGCGACTTTCTCCTTCAGATAATGGAGGTGTTCAACCGGTTGAATCTTGGTGTAGGGAGAGCTTACTGCTTGACCATCAGCAACGGCATACACCCCTACTTTCTCGGGACCTTTTATGTACGGCCGCGTGATGGGGAGTGGCTGGACAGTGGGTGCGAGCAGTTCACCCGG
>JBGQLM010000041.1:0-29097 GCA_041500085.1 Geobacteraceae bacterium | reverse complement strand
TAACGGTTCTCGATGAAATTGTTGATGACGATGTCCTTGCGGGTGAAATCCTGCAGGTCCTTAGGGGTCATGTCGACCGTTTTCAACGCCTTTTCGAACTCAGCGTCAGTAGCGTATTTCCCTTTTTTCTGAGCCACAGTTTCGGCGATGCGCTGGTCCAGGTCCTTCAATTCCAGCTTGGAAGCCTCTTGGTAGAGCAGTTCGGCCGAGATGAGCTGCTCCAGTGCATCGGCTTCCACTTGTCTCATGATGTCCGGAGGAACAGGCTGCAGTAACTGGCTTTGCGCCAGCATTACCTTCACCACGCGGTCAACCTCCTTCCGGGTAATGGGCGTACCGTTCACCCGCGCCATGACGCTGCTCAAGGAGGATTCAAGCTGCCCTTTTGACTGTACCATCGAGCCCTTGACCATGGACACTTCGGCGTGCGAGGGGCAGGCGGGCAGCGTCACTATGAGAATGGCGGCAAGGGTGAGGGCACCAATTGTTCTGAATGAAAACATGTAAAGATCTCCTTAGTCGTATCGAACCCGCCTATTTGTGTTCTTCGCTCTTATGCCCCGACGGAAGGCGCAGCCGGGGGTTTTCCTGCATGGCGCTCTCTTCCTCGATATAGGTGAGCAGCGCTTTGATTTCGGTGCTGTCCAGTCTCATATTCGGCATAGGCAGGTTATTGTATTTTTTCAGCAGTTCCATGGCGATAGGATCTTTCTCTGCCAAAACCTTGTCGGTCTCCGCCAGCCAGCGAGTAAGCCACGCCAAGCTCCGCTTGCGGGTCACGCCAAACAGGTCCGGTCCGGTTTTGTTTAAAGCGGTTCCCGAAAAATCATGCCCCCCGATGGTGTGGCAGGCGGCGCACCCGTTGCGGAAAAGCCCTTCTCCGAGCGATTCCTCGCGCACCTTGGGAGCGTTGGCATAATTAGCAGGCTCCTTGGGAGCCGCGGCCCAGTTGCTAAGCCAGGTCCCCAGCTTGGTGGCAAGGATATAGGGGTTTTCAAAGTGGGAGAGCTTCATCCACTGCCCGGTGCTCTGATTGCCGATGATGAGTCTTGACTCGTGATCCTCGAGTTTCTCCCCCGTCTCCCCGCGGTAGAGCCCTAGTTTCTTGCGTAACTGGGTAACGTCGGCCTCTTTTCCGGTGAGAAACAGCCACCCGGGGCCGGCCTGGAAATTTTCCGCATATTCCTTGAGCACCTTAGGCGTGTCATGCTCCGGGTCGATGCTGATCGAGTAGATGAAGACGTCACGGCCTACCCGGTCCCCCAGGATCTTCTGGACCTCGCGCAACCGGGCCGTCTCGAAGCCGGTTTCAGCCGACCCTCTGGTGGAAAAGAAGGAGATCGCCACCACCTTTCCCTTCAGGAGATCGGTAAAAAAGCGCACGCTTTTTCCCTCCTGGGTTACCAGTCGGGTGTCGGGAAAATAGCCGGCCCCCCAGACGGAGCCGCCGTTGCCTTCATTGCCGCCGGTTGCAGCCGTGACGGGTGTCGCGCCCAAAGTCAGCACGGTTGCGCCGATGATTAAAAGGGCAATGATTCCGGAGCTATGCTTGCTGCGACATATTCGCATGATTTTTCTCCCTCGATACAAGATTGCGCCGGGTCCGGAGGGGTAGAGTAACTCCCCTCCGGATCCGGCGCTTTGCTAAGCATTACTATGCGGTTAAAAGCCTGGGAAAGTAAAGCCACCCGGCTCAAATATCATGGCAGGCCGACCGATTTGCGGAGGATCGACAAAGCGTCAGAAATATCGATCTTGCCGTCCGGTGCGGACGCCCCATTGACAACCGGGGCTACATCGCCGTGCAGTATGTCATTGAAAGTGGGCTGCACCAAGCCGACGGTGATGCGCATTGCCCTGAGCGCGTCTGAAATATCCGGGCTCCCCGTCAGTTTGAGATTTCCGTCGGGAGGGATCACAGTTATCACGGCCGTCCTGGTGGTAACAGCACCCCCCACGTTCACGGTGGCGGTTATGGTGGTATCCCCCGGAGGGAGCCCGCTCAGCTGGCAGCTCCAGAGTGAACCGTTGACCGTTACCGGTCCGACCACGGCAGTGCCGGTTGCGGTTACCACCGGCGGGGGTGTTCCCAACTGCACCACACCGGTTATGGTCTGGGGCGCTCCGTTGCTGGGGCTGGTTGCCGAAGTGATGACAAGTGCCGGCAGGGCAGGGGCGGGAAGGACGGGTCCAACCTTGTTTACTCCTGATCCGTCGCCGGTTCTGAAGGTGGGAAGCGCCTGTGAAGGCGTATAGTTGACGCCATCCCAGGTGGGAAGCGGGGTCGCCATCAGCTGGAACTGGCCCGGCCTCTCGATGTCCCAGCGCAGAAGCATGGAGTTGTCTTCATGCTGGGTGTTGTGGCAATGCTGCATATAACTCCCGGAAAACTCCCGGAAATGGATGGCGAACTCGAGTTGCGAGGTGCTATCCGCATCGATGCCGATCCGATAGACGTCCTTTCTGGCCCACGTCTCCCAGGCGGGGGGTGCTACGCCGCCGCGCGATAGCATAATGCCTTCCTCGAAATGGATATGGACCGGGTGGCTCCAGCCGTTGCCGTTCAGATGAATATTCCAGATCTCAAGCGTGCCATCTCCGACAGCGCCTGCCTCCGTGGGGCCGGTGGAAAGCGGCATCGCCGCCGAAAGCCGCTGGGGGTTCATGTTGAAGCCGAGGCCGGCATCGGTATCGACGGTCCATTGGTTGTTATCCGGCGCCGGCGGGGCGTTCGCGTGGCCGTAGCCGAAAGACCGGTGGCGCACGTTGGCAAGCGCGGCAGGGAGGGTGGCGCGGTCGATGGTGAGCGGGATCAGCGCTTGCTTGCCGGCTACGAAGTCGGCCGGGTTCATGCTCAGGTCGGTGCCCGTGTAGGCCTTGACGCGAAATTCCATGAACTTTCCGACGCACGGGTCGCCGCCGGTCCACTGCAGCACACCGCCTACGACTGCCTGCACCGGATTGTAGGCGCCGGAGAGGATAGTTGCCAGGGGAATCTTGTTGCCGGTGACCCTGCCGTTGGTGTGCTCGAGCGTGTTGACGAAGTACAGCGTGTCGCCGTCTTTGAGGCCGTTGGCGGCGCCGAAGTCAACCACGATGTCGTAGCGTTCCGCGATCCCCTGGGTCGGGAGCACGCTCTGGTGAACGGGATCCATGGTGGTGTCGAAGGCAACGGTGTGTTCCATGATGTTCCCGTCGTTGGCCACCATATGGAAGGGGATCTTGTGGTAGGTGATTCCCGGCTCGGTGGTCGGGTTGCCGGGGATCTCTCCGGCGCCCGGTTGTCCGGCCGGGATGTTCACCTTCTGCACCAGGCCGATGGCCAGGAAGCGGGAGACAGAGCCGTTCAGGATGCGGAAGCGGTATCTGCGGGCTCGCACTTCCTGGTACGGTTTCCAGAGCCAGTTGACCATCAGTTGGTCGCCTATGAAGCCGTCGGAATTGAAGATGTTGAACATCAGCTGGCCCGTACTGTCCCACGCTTTGTCGGCAACCAGCAGGTTCATGTCGTAGTCGCGGTTACCCCAGGGGAGCGCCGTACCGCTGGGCAGCCTCAGGTTGACGCCGTCGATCACGCTCTCGTTGCCACGGTCCAGGGCGCTGTAGTAATTCATCATCGCCGCGTTGCCCTTATAGACGTTTTGTGCGGTGAAATCGAGCATGTGGTCGTGGAACCAGTGAGTACTCATGGTCTCGCGCCAGTCGCCGCGGATATTGATGGATCCGTTAACACAAGGCTTCGCGGAGGCGGTGGGGTCGTCATTCACGATCAGGGTCTCACCGGGGGCGCAGGGGAATGCTGCCCTGATGTCCTTGGCAGAGGTGTTGATGGTGTCGTAGCCGGCAAGCTGCAAGGGCCAGCGGTAGTCATAGTACTGCCCGGGGAAGAAGAAGGCGTTGGTGTAGCCGTCGCTTTCCGCCGGAGTATGGCCGTTATGCTCGTGGGTGGATATGGTGTGCGTTCCAAAGCCCATGTTGGCTGCAGGATCGACGGGGAGCCCGTTGTAGTGGCGCATCAGGACGGTCTGCCCGTGGCGCGCCATGAGCAGCTTGGGGGGGACGGTCCCGTCGAAGGTCCACAGAGCCTTGGGGTCCTGAATCGGCATGAGCGGGTGGAACCTGACCGCTATGCCCTTGGTGGTTCCGTTGAGGGTCGGCGCACCGGCAACCGTGGAGGTATAGGTCTGGTTATAGAGCCCTCCCGGCGCAAATTCCCCGACGTTGTAGCCATGCATCTGTTTTGTGTCACGGAAGCCGCCGTTTATCCGGGCGCCGGTCTGGACGGTCTTGAAGAAGATCTGGGGGTAGAACTCGTTCCAGCGCTGGTGCGCAAATGCTACTCCCGGCGGCCGCCCTTCAGCGGGGGCACTGGGGATCGGGCGCTTCAGCAAGAATGCAATTTCCGGTTTCCACGGATTTTGGTCCACGGTGTTGGACAGTCTCGTGGGGAAGGGAGCGATCCCCGGTTGAGCCAGGAATGCCTCCATGGCATTGGGACCTTGCGAGAGGGACGGAAAGGGATTCGGCGGGGGCGGTAAATTGGGGTCCAGCGGTTCGGGGCCGAACTCCTCGAAGAGCAGCATGCGCTGGGTGAACGGCGCGGCCCCGAACAGGGGGCTCGGTGAGCCGCCGGTGGGCGCGTCAATCGCCCTTCCCGCCAGCGCAGCGGAGGCCGCGGATGTTATCGCCCCATTAGCCCCCGCGTCGGCCGGAGTCCCTGTTGCTCCCCCTATGAAGGAGCCAATGTTCGGCTCGGGAAGCGTGGCGAGGTTGACGGCGGTTGGAGCCGTCAGTACTGACGAATCTCCTGCGGGTGGCGGACCAGTATTGTCCATTTGGGCTGCGGTGGCCAAGGAAGCGCATAGCAAAGCGCACCCCAACAAAAGCCCGCCAGCAATATGGAACCGTCCGGGAAACTTCCTGTCCCTTAAGTTTAGCATGATGTATTTCTCCTTCTTCTTCCTGCCTCTGGCGATGCTTGCGGCAGGGGTGGTTGTTGTGTGGCTCCAATGTTCTTGTCAGCTGTCCGAGGGCCGGGGGGAAGTCCCCCCATTCCCACGGACGGGAAGCTTCCTACTGTAAGGTCACGCTCATTATGGATGCGCTGATGCCGGGAATTTTCACCGTGCCTACGTTGATGACGTTAGACCCCGGGGCGATGGAAAAATCCGCCGCCGTCGTGGTGTTTCCAGCTGCAACGAAGAAGGTGAGCGTGGCGTACTCGCCCAACGCTATCCCTTGCGTGTTGATAAGCCCCATCACAACCTGGCCGGAGGTGTTCGTGTTGACGGCAAGGGAGGATCCGGTGCCGCCACCCGATATGACGACATTTGCTGGGGTGATGCTGAGTCCGTGGCCGTTTGCGTACACGACGGTTGCCGCTACGCCGCCGATCAAGGTGCCGGCGGGTAGTACCCCAGCAGTGCCTATCTTCACGATGGCCTTAGTGGGCAGCACTAGGCCCGGGCCCTGCGGGCCCGGAGCCTGATTGCCACCGATAAAAGTCTGGGTGGCAGTCGCAAAGTCGTCACTGGTCGCCTGATCGAGGACGCCGTCGCGGCTCATGTGATTGACCAGCAGGTCATGAGTGAGGCCTGAAAGGGTTTTGCCGGTTCCGAAATCCTTCTCGTACTGTGAGATGGTGTCCAATGCCAGGCTGTAAAACTGTTCTGCTGCGGTGGTTCCGGCCGGAAACGCTAACGGCCTGGTGTGCACGATGTCGATCCCCTTGGCGTCGAGACCGAATGCATGCTGAATCTTGTCCTGGGAGTGCTTCGTGGTGCTGTCGTCATAAACGTTATTCATGTCCGACACCGCCATCTCGGTGTACGGGGTCACGTTTATGGTCACGCTGCCTTGCTTGACGGCACTGGAGATGTTGCCGAAAACGGACCGCATGCCGCTCGCGCCGTATTCCGTCTGGATATTTTTTACGGCGCCGGTCGCCTCATCGGTGTAATCCCCGTCCAAGACTTGGATCATGACCCCGCCTTTGGTCAGGGCTGCAGGAAGTTTGGTGCTGAAACTGCCGTCAGCTCCGGTCGTTCCGGAAAAGAACGGCGTCGGACTAAGAAGTCTGGAAGTGGAAACAATCTCGAATATCTGGATGTGTCCGTTGCGGATCGGCCCCTTGCTCGCTACTCCGCTCAGTGCCGCCCCCAACTGCGGCACAGTCGTGCCGCCACCGCCGCCACTACCGCCGCCACCGCAGCCGACCATGGCCAGGACCAACAAAGACATCAACAATGCGGCTAAGCTTCTCATCCTCATAACAATCTCCTTTCTTTTTTTGAATTAAAATAGATGTTATTTAACTGGCGCTGCGACGGCAATGTTGCATCCCTGCATGTGCTGGGTGAGGTTACACGGTTTGTGGCACAGTTGTCTCCGAGTTCTTGTCTCTTCGTTGCTCGCACTTTCTGTGCCAGTGAGTGGTTTTCAAAGATTGCGCCCTGTTTTAGCCGAGTTACAGTCAGCACTTTTCTCCACGGAGTATTTGTGACCCTGTCAAAAAAAAACGCCACAGAACCGCCAATATCCGCAACTAACTGTATTAAATACCATTTAACAAGATGCAATTTTTTCAGGGGTGTCAAATTATTTGCATGTCTTCCGGTTTTCCTTACGACCACTCCGACCTCACTGCTTTCTCTCCCCCGGGCTTTTTTCCCGAATCGTCATTCGTTGGTATCGGCTAGACGCCGAGCGCTGGAGAAAGCGTGGGGTTTATTTAATAATTATACACGGCAATTGATTTCATGCTATAAATAATACAATTAAAGTGACTCCATAGGCTCTCACACCATGACAAGAGGCTCACATTCAGAAAATTCAAATCTGATACTAACAGCGAAAATAGCTTCTGCCGCTCTGGTATTGTTTGGCACCGTTTTTGGTGGTTATCTCTACTTCAGCAGGGTCACCACCGTGCCGATGCCTGGCTCACATCACATAGAAAAACTTCAGTATTGTTGCCCCATGCACCCGTTCATCATTACGGAGCGCCCCGGCTCCTGTCCAATCTGCAGCATGGATCTGACAAAAAAGATCCACGGTGCCGAGATGTCGCATCAGATCCAGGCAAAGGTTCCCCACGTAGAGGTCTCCCCCTCCCAGCAGGTCATTGCCAATATTACCACGGCACCCGCCACCGTTATCCCATTCAACATGGAGATCCCGGTCACCGGAGTCGTAGCCTATAATCAAGAGCGGCAGGGCAAAGTGACCTCATGGCTGGCTGGCCGGCTGGACCGTCTTGTGGTGAAAAGCATCGGCTCCCCGGTCACCAAGGGAAAACCGGTCGCGGAGATTTACTCCTACGACCTGGTCACCGCTCAGGAAGAGTACCTGCTGGCCTACAAGGCACTCCGGCTTTTCGACAGCACAATCACGCCCATCTTTACCCAGAATTCCATGGGCTCACTCTTTGACGCAAGGCAACGGCTGCGCCAGCTGCAATTCAGTGACCAGCAAATTGAGGAGTTGCAGAAAAGGGGAAAACCGGTGGTGCGGCAGATCATTTCCAGCTCTATCAGCGGGGTGATCACAGAAAAGTTCGTGACCGAGGGGCAATATGTGAACGTGGGTGATCCCCTTTTTAGCGTGGCGGATCTTTCCCTCATCTGGGTGGAGTTGGAGGTATTCGAGCCCGATCTTCCCTACCTCAAGGTGGGGCAGGAGCTCATGATCTTGTCTCCTGCTCTTCCGGGGCAGCCTTTGCAAGGCAGGGTGAAGCTTATCTATCCTTTTCTCGATCAGAAGACGCGCACCGTGAAGGTCAGGGTGGAGTTGCCCAATCCCGGCCTCAAGCTGAAGCCAGAGATGTACGTCCGTGGCCAGATCAAGGTCCCGCTCGGTTCCTCGCTTACGGTGGCGTCGGAGTCGGTCATGGATACCGGGAAGCGGCAGGTGGTGTGGATCGAGGCGGCGCCCGGGACCTTCCTGCAGCGGGATGTGACAACCGGTGCTCGCTCGGGGGGGCACGTGCAGATACTGTCCGGCCTTAAGGCTGGCGAGAAGGTGGCGCTCAGGGGCGGCTACCTGATCGACTCAGAATCCCAACTGTCTCACGGGCAGCAGAAAGCGCCCGCCAGCGACTTGGATATGAGCGGCATGGATATGAGCGACACCCTACATTCCTCACCCCGGCCCACCCCTTGAAGGAGAGGGGGATATGACTGTGTTTAAGGTAAAGGGGGCCGGGCATGAGTTGCCAGCGGGGGCAGTGATATTTTCTTCGCAAAGCGGCCTCGGTAGTGGAACGGAAACTATCTTCTTTATGCTTCTGTCATGGCGATCAAGGGAGCGATTATGAGATGGCTCGGCGTTATCATGGCGAGTATGGTGTTACTGGCGACAACGGCGGCCCATGCGCAAGTGGCAGGATTCCGTGGACTCCCCTGGGGTACCGAGCTTTCCTCGCTGAGTAGCACCGAATTCAGCAGGGTCTTCCCCGGCAAGGGGATTGCTCCCGAAATGGAGAGTTACCAGCGCAAGAACGACTCCCCCAAGCTTGACAGCGTCGTCGTGGATAGCATCAATTACAACTTTAAAAAAGGGAAACTTGTCTCGGTTAACATAGATTTCAACGGGTTTCACAACTACGAAGGCCTCCTGGCCTACTGCGAGAAGCAGATTGGGCCGGTAACCACTTCCATGGCAAAGAACATGGAATTAGTCACCTCCTTTGAAGCGCCTAAGACCGGTGCGCTCATCGTATTTCAGGCCGGCGGGGCCCAGATTAATTTCGGAAGGCTCTTTCTTTTTTCCAACGACTGGCTGCACTAATCTATCCTTATGGGCCAAATGACAAAAGGACGCCCTCCAAAGAGAGCGTCCCTTTTTCTATGATGCCAAGATCAGGTGCCACGGACACGCACGCCCGACCTACCTCAGCGCCGCCCACCGGAGTCGAGGACACCCGGTCTAACAGAAAAAAGAGCAAGAAGATCTCTAAATTGTGAACCCTGAAAGTTTACAGAAAAGGAGGCCTTCATCGACAGCACATGAAGTCTAATGTCACACACGAAGTCTAAGTCACACGAAGTGGGAATGCTAAGTATCACGTGATTTTGAAAGTTGCAGGGGTGTAACTTTTTTTGCAATTGCAAAAACCCGGCATTGGTCGTAGTTGGCCTGTTTGTCAGGATTACTACCTAATTCCGGTTCTTCCCCAGCAGTTGCTTTTTCATCCTTTAGCATCACCTTGCACTTTTAATTGCCTGTTAATTCGGCTGGTTAACACAGTTGTTGCATTCATGGCATTACATTTGCTATAGATAATTGATACTTTTTGTCAAATACCGCGTAAACCTGTGTATTCAGACAAAAAGTTGTATCTTAGGAAAAAATACAATGAAGAAGGGGTTTACCATGAAGTCACGAGCAACTCTGCGTTTGTTGGCGACTGTTCTGATCTGCACCTGGCTGCCGACCATGACATGGGGCGCGGTACCTCCTGCCGCCCTGTTCAATAAGCCCCTCAACCAGGTTCCTGTACCGGAACCCGCCAACCTGTTCCAGTTTGTCAAGAACAAGCCTGCCGCCATCAAGCTGGGCAAGGCCCTGTTCTGGGACATGCAGGTGGGGAGCGACGGGGTTCAGGCGTGCGCCAGTTGTCATTTCGCTGCAGGAGTGGACAACCGGATGAAGAACACGGTCAATCCGGGGACCAGGAGAGTAGTGAATGGAGTTGTGGATATCTTCTTTAAGGTACGTGGCCCCAATGAAACCCTTTTGCCGACCGACTTCCCCTTTCACCAGCGGAATGACCCCACCTTCCAGAATTCACTGGTCATACGGGACGCCAATGACGTGGTCGGCTCGCAGGGGGTAACGCTCACCAATTTCGTGGCCATCAACACCGATGTCAACACCGACAGATCTGTCGATATCGGGACGCCTGTTGCCGACCCGGTTTTTCAGGTCAACAATGTCAACATGCGGCGGGTTACGGCGCGCAACGCCCCGTCCGTCATCAATGCGGTCTTCAATTTCAACAACTTCTGGGACGGTAGAGCCCACTTCATCTTCAACGGAGTGAACCCGTTCGGGCCCCAAGACACTGCTGCCAAGGTCTTGTTCAGCGACGCCGCCGGAACCCTCACCCCACAGGCAATTCAGATTGAGATGGCCAGCCTCGCCTCCCAGGCAACAGGACCGCCGCTTGATGCGACCGAGATGTCTTTCGGAGGCCGTACCTTCCCGCAGCTGGGCCGGAAGATGCTCAGCCTCACACCGCTCGGAAAGCAGATTGTCCACCCCAACGACAGCGTGCTCGGACCACTCTCCATGGCTGCCCTTCAGGCCGGGAAGTTAACCGGCCAGCCCGGTCTGAATGTCACCTACGACCAGATGATCAGGGATGCCTTCGTCGACACTTTCTACAAGTCCGGCAATCTGACAGCTGATGGATTTACCCAGATGGAGGCCAACTTCTCTCTCTTCTGGGGGCTCGCCATCCAGCTCTACGAGGCGACCCTTGTTTCCGGCCAGACCCGTTTCGACCGGCTTCTGGGTGGTGATGGGACCGCCATTACCCCCCTGGAGGAGTCCGGCATGAACGACTTCTTTGGTGTCGCCAATTGCTTCGCCTGCCACGGTGGAACCGAACTCACCTCTGCGTCGGTTGCGGCCGCCGCGTTCCTCACCAACGCCGATAACAAGGCGATTGAACAGATGCAGGTGGCAATCGGTATAGGGATCTACGATCAAGGTTTCAACAGTACCAGTGTCCGTCAGGTGGTGGACGATATCGGCAGGGGAGGCGATTCGCCCTTCCCCAACCCGTTTTTACCCGGTCCGCCTCAGCAGAACATCCCGCTGTCGTTCTCCGCAATGGCCAAACTTCAGGCGAGCGGCACCCTGCCATTTCCATCGCTTGCGCCGGGAGTCGGGGTTAACATAGCACTCCCGGCTACCAATAACGGCGCCTTCAAGGTTCCCGGACTGCGCAACGTGGAGCTGACCGCTCCCTATTTCCACAACGGCAGCGTCCTGACCCTGGATGATGCGGTCGATTTTTACGTCCGCGGCGGAAACTTCCCGGCACTTGCGGACAGCCCGCATTTAGACCCCTTAATTGTCCAGATCGGCGCTCTGCAGGGGCCGAATGCCAGCACCAGGAGAGCGAACATGATCGCCTTCCTGAAAACGCTGACCGATGAACGCGTCAGGAATCAATCGGCGCCTTTCGACCATCCCGAACTTGTGATTCCCAACGGTGCTCCGGACTTTATCAGGATACCGGCCAGGGACGCCAGCGGCAATGTCGGTGTGACGCCCCCCGTCACGATCAGTCAGGTAAACTCCCTTACCAACAACAAGAATTTTCCCGTCAGTGGCCTGAAGGATCTGGGATCGATCGTCCAGGTCACGGTGAATAACGGCCCGGCAGTGACGGCGGACGCACCTTCTGCCACCACCTGGAGCGCCACCCTTGCCGGACTCGTGGAGGGGATCAATGATATTGCTGTATCCGGTACCGATGCCGCCGGTCTTCCGGTTACGGTAACCACGAAAGTAACCCTCGACAGCATTCCACCGGCCCTTGCCATCACCCCCATCACCGCACCGCTCAGGGGCGACGACTTTCTCCTTACCGGCACGGTCGAGGCGGGGATAAACCCGGTGGTGAGTGTAAAGACGGGAGCTGTTATCGGCGCTGCAAACATCTCCGGCTCCGCCTGGAGTGTCCCGTTGAGCTTGCTCAGTGTAGGAGCCAACGATATAACGGTTACTGCTACCGACAAGGCCGGCAACGTTGCCAGCGTGACAGCGTCGATCTTTGTACTGCCTGACGGGATTTTCAACGGGACAAAGGTTCCTGATGTCTCAGATGCTATCAAAGCCCTGCGCATTGCTGTAGGTCTTATCACGCCGACAGCCAACGATATGCTCCACGGGGATGTTGCGCCGCTGGGCGCGCCGGACGGCAAGATAGACCTGGCCGACGTTGTACTGATAATGCGGAACGTGGTCGGTTCAATCAATCTGGCTAATTAATCTATCGCCAAACGGGAGCAGTGACCATGAAAATTAGATTGATATTCAGCTCAGTTGTTTTGCTGACAGTGATGAACCTTTACGGCTGTGGCGGCGGTGGAGGGGTCTCGTCGACTGCACATCCGGAAGGCAGCGTTACCATCAGCGGCATTGCCGCCATGGGACCCATCAGCGGCGGCGACGTTAAGGTCTACGCCGTCAAGGACGGCAAGATCGACACGAGCGCGGTGCTCGGCACCGGGACAACGGCCGTGGACGGCAGTTATACTATTACCATGGGTTCGGCTCCCACCGGTCCGGTGGTTGTCGAGGTGACCGGTGGCACCTTTACTGATGAGGCGAGCGGGACTTCCGGCGTCAGCAATAAAATGAAACTGCGGGCTGCCGTCTCCAGCGTAGCTGACGGCGCAAAGATCGCCGTAACCACGCTAACCGACCTGGCTTGCAGTCAGGTCGAAGGAATCGGCAACTTCAGCGCTGTCGAGATCGACGATGCCAATCTGCAAGTCGGCAGATTATTCGAGGTCTCCGACATCATAGGGTCGCTCCCCTTCGATCCAACCCTGCCCGCGCCAGCCGGCGTCGATAACGACCAGCGAAAACACTCCGCGGCCCTTGCAGTCATCTCCTTTCTGATGAATAGCCGTAAGGGAAGCCTGTCTCTCGAGGATGCCATGGTCACCGTCCATGCTGACCTGGAAAATGAGTTGAAAAACAATGGTGGGTTTTCTCTTTCTACCATCAACGACATCAATGCCGCCATCGGCAGCTATGCCAACAGTGGCAAAAACAGGGGAGGATTAGTCCCCAGGCCGGTCACCTTCACCGGCGGCGTACTTCAGGTGTCGACTGCAGGCACGCTTCCCGCAGGCACAATCATCAACGGTATCGACTTTTCGGTGACCCTTCCGGCAGGGGTAACCGTCAAGACTGACCCTTTGACCGGTGAAGCCCTGTCCGGCGTAGTGGCTCCGGTGAGCCTGGCCTCGACTAACAGCCAGGTCAGTGTCAAATTCGACAAGACTACCGATGTTCTGCGCGTCATAGTGATCAATGTCCAGCCCGGTTTTGGTATCGGGGAGTTCGCACATGTCGAGTTCCTCGGCTTCCCCGTCAGCGGGGCCACTTTCGACGTGAAAGTCAACCGGATCGACGGCGGTAGCGGCGCAGCCTCCGCCCCCCTGACCGGCATTTCCCTTAAGTCCAATTTTGCTGGGCTGTAACAGTCCCGGAAAGAGAAGTTGAATAAACAGAAGCTGCAGGATTCCCTGCCTCAGATCATTGACAAAAACCCCGTCTCTTCAGGCGGGGTTTTCTGTTTCGGGGATCAAGATGTGCTTGAGAGCATATTGTATGATTTGATTATGAATGAGACGGGTTTCCATATGACGGTTTTGTAGAGCCACAGAAATCTTACTGAAGCTGGGTAAATAAAAAAAGCCAGATCATGGATCTGGCTTTTCTGATTTTTTTTGGAGCGGGAAACGGGATTCGAACCCGCGACTTCAACCTTGGCAAGGTTGCACTCTACCACTGAGTTATTCCCGCTCAATGGAAAACATTTTTTATCAGGAATTCCGAAAGCAGTCAATAGATAATATTGATAAAAAAAATTAATGCTGTTGGTTGTTGGATAGGTGGGGAGCGGATATCGCAAGATATCCACGCGCTTATCGGTGCGCCATGGGGGTTGCAGCCCGTAAGCAACGGTTATCCGGAGATGAAGGAACCTTGCTTTCAAATAAAAAATATGATATTTAAACTTATTTGCAAAATTTACTCAAAATATCTTTGTAGCGAATATAAAGGTGAAAGAGGGGATCAGGATGCAGGTTAATGTTGAGCAGCTCACCAGCGTAAAGAAGAAGATCAGTTTTGAAATCCCGGTCGAGCGTGTAACGGCCGAGATCGACAAGGTTTTTTCAGGTATCAGGAAACGTGCGGTTATTCCCGGATTCAGGAAGGGCAAGGCTCCACAGGGTCTTATCCGCAAGACATATCAGGATCAGGTCGAAGGCGATGTCGTCAAGAACCTTTTCAACGAAAGCTATTTCAAATATCTTCAGGACAACAGCATTAACCCTGTTGCCTACCCTGTGATCGATACCGAGGCACTGGTTGAAGGATCTCCTTTCAAGTATACGGCTACCATTGAAGTTTACCCTGAAGTCTCGGTCAATGTGTACGAAGGATTTGAAGTGGTCAGGGAAAAATTCTCTGCCGATGAAAAGGCAGTCGATAACCGGATTCAGCAGATGCGCGACAATCTTTCCCAGCTCAAGCCTGTTGAAGATGTGCGCCCTGCCCAGGCCGGAGACTTTGTCATTATCGATTTCGATGGTTTCGTGGACGGCCAGCCTTTGGAGGGTGGCGATGCCAAGGACCATCAACTCGAACTCGGCAGCAACTCATTTATCCCCGGATTCGAGGAGCAGGTGGCCGGGATGAAGGTTGGCGAGCAGAAGCGGATCAAACTCACATTCCCGGAGCAGTATCAGAGCGCCGAACTTTCCGGCAAGCCGGTTGAGTTTGATGTCACCTTGAAGGAGATCAAGGTCAAGATTGTGCCTGAGCTTGATGATGCTTTTGCCCAGGAGTTCGGCGACTTCAAGACCCTCGTTGAGCTGAAGGCAAAGGTCGGTGAGACTCTGGAAAAGCAGGAGATGGAGAGGGTCGAGCGTGATTTCAAGGACTCTCTCATAAGGGCTCTGGTAGAGAAGAACGATTTCGAACTTCCGGATATCATGGTCGACCGTCAGCTTTCTTCGATGCTTGAAAACACTAAACAGCGTCTGCAGTACCAGAATCTCTCCCTTGAGATGATGGGTCTGGATGAAAACAGGTACAAAGAGCAGTTCAGGGCCGTTGCTGAAAACCAGGTTAAGGGCGCTCTGCTGCTTCATGAGCTTGCCGAAAAAGTCGGTACTGAGGTCTCTGAAAGCGATATCGAGGCGCGTCTCAGAAGGATTTCCGAAGAGAGCGGTCAGGATTATGCCAGAATCAGCGCCTATTACCTGAAAAATGCTGACGCTAAAAGCAGCCTTGAGGAGCAGGTCAGGGAAGAGAAGGTGCTCGATCTGATCGCTGCCAAGGCTAAGATTACGGAAAAAGATAAAGGCGAGATACAGAAGGGCAGCAATCCGGCTGCATAAGCGCGCTGATTAAAGAGGTTTATTTATGCTGATCCCAATGGTAGTAGAGCAGAGCGGTCGCGGAGAGAGGTCCTTTGACATCTATTCCAGGCTTCTCAAGGAGAGGATCATCTTTCTTGGAGGCCCTATCGACGATCAGGTTTCCAACCTGGTAATCGCGCAGCTGCTTTTCCTTGAGTCTGAAGATCCTGACAAGGATATTCATCTTTACATTAATTCCCCGGGCGGTGTGGTTACCTCCGGCATGGCGATTTATGATACAATGCAATATATACGTCCGAATGTGTCGACGATCTGCGTAGGGCAGGCTGCTTCCATGGGAGCTATCCTTCTTGCGGGCGGCGAAAAGGGGAAGCGGTATTCCCTGACCCATTCGCGTATCATGATACATCAGCCTCTTGGAGGTTTCGAGGGGCAGGCTACGGATATCAGTATCCATGCTCAGGAGATACTGAGGATGAAGAAAAAGCTGAACGAGATCCTCGCACTTCATAGCGGTCAGCCTTTTGAAAAGGTCGAGAATGACACCGACCGTGACTTTTTCATGTCGAGTCAGGATGCCTGCACATACGGCCTGATCGATTCCGTGTTGATGCGAAATCCGGCAGCAGGAGGTCCTCAATGAGTAATCGTGACGACAGGACGGATGCTCTTGTCTGCTCGTTCTGCGGCAAGGGGCAGGAAGAGGTAAAAAAACTGATCGCCGGTCCGACCGTCTACATCTGTGATGAGTGCATAGAGCTCTGTAACGACATCATTGCAGAAGAGATACGGCTTGAAGAGACCGAGGGGCCTGACGTCAACAGACTGCCGAAGCCGCTTGAGATCAAGGAGGTGCTCGACGAGTATGTAATAGGCCAATTCGGTGCCAAGAAGACCCTCGCTGTCGCCGTCTATAACCATTACAAGCGGATCGAGTACATGGGCAAGCCGGCTGATGTCGAGATGCAGAAGAGCAACATCCTGCTCCTCGGCCCTACCGGTTCGGGCAAGACCCTGCTGGCCCAGACCCTTGCCCGGATACTGAAAGTACCTTTTGCCGTTGCCGATGCCACGAACCTTACCGAGGCAGGGTATGTGGGTGAGGATGTCGAGAATATCATCCTGAACCTGCTGCAGGCTGCTGATTACGATGTCGAGCGTGCCCAGAAAGGAATCATCTACATAGACGAGATCGACAAGATCGCCCGCAAGACCGATTCCCCTTCCATAACCCGTGACGTTTCGGGTGAGGGTGTCCAGCAGGCCCTTCTCAAGATCATCGAAGGGACGGTTGCCAGCGTACCCCCGAAAGGCGGCCGCAAACACCCTCAGCAGGAGTTTCTGAAGGTTGATACGACGAATATCCTCTTTATTTGCAGTGGAGCTTTTGCCGGGCTGGAAAATGTCATCCAGCAGCGAACAGGGGTGAAAACCCTCGGCTTTGGTGCAGAGATCAAGAAGAAGGTCGAGAAGAGGGCCGGCGAGCTTTTAAGCCTGGTCACACCCGAGGATCTGCTGAAGTACGGCTTCATTCCCGAGTTCATCGGCAGGCTTCCGGTCCTGGCAACGCTTTCGGAACTGGACGAGGAGGCGATGGTGCAGATCCTCAAGGAGCCGAAGAATGCCCTGGTGAAGCAGTATCAGAAACTGTTCGAGATGGAGCACGTCAAGCTGAAGTTCACTGACGGCTCTCTGTCCGCGATCGCCAAAGAGGCGCTCAAGAGAAACACCGGCGCCCGGGGACTCCGCTCCATACTTGAGAATGCGATGCTGGACATAATGTACGAGATCCCTTCACAGTCAATGGTCAAAGAGGTCGTCATAAGCGAGGATGTCATTTTCCGCAAGGAGAAGCCGATAATCGTTTATGAAGGGATGGCCGAAACAGCATAAAGGTGAATATGGAAAACATTGAGAAATTGCATAGTCAGGAAGAGGGGGGACTCAAAAAGTTTCCTCTTTTGCCTTTAAGGGACATAGTCGTCTACCCTGGGATGGTAGTGCCTCTGTTTATCGGCAGGAGCAGCTCTGCGTCGGCACTCGAAGCTGCTATGAGCTCCGGCCGGATGATCTTCCTGGCGGCCCAGAGAAACTCCCAGACCGAAGAACCTCTTCCCGAGGATATTTACTCGGCCGGGACACTCTGTCAGGTGATCCAGCTGCTCAGGCTCCCGAACGGGAATGTGAAAGTCCTGGTGGAAGGGAAATCCCGCGGGGAGATTCACGGCTTTGAGTTCGACGGTGAATACTATTCGGTAGACGTGGTCATTCATCAGGACTCTAGCGATGAACCTTCGGCCGAGATAACCTCGCTCATGGCAGACGTGTATGCACAGTTCTCGACCTACCATGCCGAGACAAAGAACAGTCTGAGCCCCGAAATAGTCGCCGGGGTTGCCAAGATCAACGAGCCTGATCTGCTGGTTGATACCATTGCTGCACAGCTTAATCCAAAGCTTGAAGACAAACAGGCTATCCTGTCTAATTTTAACACTAAAGAGCGGCTGGAAGCGCTGATCTCGATTTTGCTCTGTGAGACCGAAGTCCATCAACTCGACCAGAAAATCAAAGAACGCGTCAAAAGGAAGATGGAGAAGAATCACAAGGAGTATTATCTCAATGAACAGTTGAAGATAATCCAGAAAGAGCTTGGAAAGAAGGACGAGTCCGCAGAGGAATTCAAGGAGCTCGAAGGTCGCATAGCTTCCAAAAAGCTCTCCTCAGAGGCGAGCACCAAGGCTCTTGCCGAGTTGAAGAAGCTCAAGCTGATGTCTCCGGTCTCTGCTGAAGCGGCCGTGATCCGCAACTATATCGATACCATCCTCGATCTTCCCTGGAGTACGGTCAGCAGGACCTCCCGTGACATCAACCACGCCGCAAGGATTATGGATGAGGACCATTACGGACTTGACAAGGTGAAAACGAGAATTCTCGAACATCTTGCCGTCCAGACTCTGGTGAAATCGTTGAAGAGTCCGATTCTCTGCCTCGTAGGTCCTCCAGGAGTCGGCAAGACCTCCCTGGCACGTTCCATCGCCCGCGCCACTTCCAGGAAGTTCGTCAAGATGTCGTTGGGTGGCGTGCGTGACGAAGCCGAGATACGCGGTCACCGCCGGACCTATATCGGCGCCATGCCCGGGAAAGTTCTGATGAATCTGAAGAAAGTCGGAGTCAGCAATCCGCTCTTCCTGCTGGACGAAATTGACAAGCTTAGTTCCGATTTCCGTGGCGATCCGGCCTCGGCACTGCTGGAGGTTCTGGATCCGGAGCAGAATTCCCGGTTTAACGATCATTTCCTTGATATCGACTATGACCTGTCAAGGGTCATGTTCATAGCCACGGCGAATTCAGTGCATAACATTCCCAGGGCGCTGCTCGACCGGATGGAGGTCATCCGGCTCGAAGGGTACAGCGACAGTGAAAAGCTGAATATCGCCAAGCAGTATCTGGTTCCGAAACAACTCAAGGAAAACGGTCTCAACTCAAAGCAGCTCGAGATATCCGACGAAGCGATCCTCAAGATGATCAACTGTTATACCCGCGAACCTGGTGTCAGAGGCCTTGAACGCCAGATCTCCTCGCTTTGCCGCAAAGTTGCTCACAGTAAGGTGAAAGGGGCGCGATGGAACCACAAGATTGATCCAGAGGCTGTAGTAACCCTGCTGGGGCCTGAAAAATACCAGGAGGATACCGACCGTGCTGCCACCATGCCGGGCGTGGTTAACGGACTGGCTTGGACTGAGGCGGGCGGGGTAATCCTGCAGGTCGAAGTTTCAATAGTCCCGGGGAAGGGGAAACTGACCATCACCGGTAAACTCGGCGAAGTCATGAACGAGTCTGCCCAGGCTGCCATGACCTATGTACGGTCGCGTTCCGAGATCCTCGATATCGAGAAGGATTATTTCCAGAACGTGGATATCCATGTCCACGTGCCTGAAGGGGCCATACCGAAGGATGGGCCGTCCGCCGGGGTCACAATGGCTACAGCGCTGATCTCGGCCATTCTCTCCCGTCCTGTAGATCCGACGCTGGCCATGACCGGCGAGATCTCCCTGCAGGGCAGGGCGATGCCGATCGGAGGCCTCAAGGAGAAACTGATGGCCGCAGTTCGCTCCGGCGTGAAGACTGTCATCATTCCGGAAAAGAACATCAAGGATCTGAAGGAGATCGGTCAGGAGATCCTCGACAAGCTGGAGATTGTCCCGGTTGGCGATATGGATACCCTGCTGTCTCGGGCGCTCAACATCGGCTTTGTGCCTCCGGGACAGAGCATCAAGAGCATATCTGTTCCTGAAAGAGCAGGGATCGTCACTCACTGATAAATATTCTTGACAGGGGCTTCGTTGCTCTGGTATAAGATTGTTTCCTTTGAACAGAACAACTTCATTGGGGTAGTAGCTCAGTCGGTTAGAGTGCTGGCCTGTCACGCCAGAGGTCGCGGGTTCGAGCCCCGTCTGCCCCGCCATTTTAAAAGTATAAGGGCGAATAGCTCAGCTGGGAGAGCGCCAGCCTTACAAGCTGGATGTCACAGGTTCGATCCCTGTTTCGCCCACCAAACTTAACCACTCTGGATTCTCCTGGTGGTTTTTTTGTTTGTGTTGTAGTAAAGTACCTAGCTGGATATGTTTTTGTCAAAATTTAGTCGGGCGTTTAGCTCAGCGGGAGAGCACTGCCTTCACACGGCAGGGGTCACTGGTTCAATCCCAGTAACGCCCACCAGTAACAATAATCACCTACAGGATTTCTTGTAGGTGATTTTTTTCATGCTTTTGTCTGGTTCCCTTTTTTTGTCCTCCGTGACAAAAGGTATCTCGCGCTGAGATCATCTGCAGACGTTTCACTTTACTTTTCGTCTGAATTGCCCGAATCTGTCTTCGGTGCAAACGTCTTTTACACTGCCCGGGCCAAGGTGTGTCAATAGGCCTTAACGATAAATTATACAGGGAGGCGATATGAAACTATCCATTGGAGCCAGGACACTGCTCTTTCCATCCCCTGTGCTGATGATCGGCACTTACGATCTGGCCGGCAAACCCAATCTGATGAATGCCGCCTGGGGAGGCATATGCAACTCCCAACCACCTTCTGTCGCGGTATCCTTGCGTAAGGCGACCTATTCATATGCATGCATTATCGAACGCAAAGCCTTTACGGTCGGAGTAGCTTGCGAATCGAGGATGGCAGAGGCTGATTACATCGGCTTAACTACAGGCCGAGATGTCGATAAATTTGCTACAACCGGATTGACTCCCATTAGAAGCGAACTAGTGGACGCTCCATATGCGAAAGAGTTTCCGGTTGTCCTCGAGTGCCGTCTGCTTCACGTTATCGAGTTAGGCCTGCATACTCAGTTCATCGGCGAAATAGTCGATGTAAAGGCTGACAGTGAAGTCCTGGGGGACGATGGTGTTCCCGACATAATTAAAATCAAACCTCTCATATTTGATACAGGACATAAGGGTTATCATGGGGTAGGCAAGGAACTGGGGAAAGCGTTCCATGCCGGCAAGGCACTGTTGTCATGATAGATCGGGTAACTGAAGCAGACAGGGTGATGGCAAGGTTGTGTGAACTCTGCCCGGTCTGTCGTCATGCCAGACATCATCAGAAAGGAGTTGCCTTTGCCTTTGTAAAGAACGTCGAAGTGGCAATCTGTCCTTTTTGCAGAGCTTATGAGCGGGTGCATGGCAGAAAGGCCCATGAAGCAAATGGTTGAAAGAACAATATGTACTGAGATTCGAGGCGAATGATTTCGGAATTGACCATAGCTGCCAAGTGTATAAATGACCCTTTCTCATGACAGGTAGCCTGACGGTATGACTTTTCTGTTCTGGATAGCTCTGATTACCTTTATTCTTTATTTTGTCGCTACTCTCGACCTGCTCAGTGGCAACCGCACCGTGAAGGCCTTGCGGGACGTTCCCCCTGTCCCGGGGAGTAAACCCGCTCGCGTTTCGATCATCGTCCCGGCCCGGAACGAGCAGCGCAATATTCGCGAAGCCCTGCAGTCGCTGCTTGAACTGGATTATCCAGATTATGAATTGATTGTTGTCGATGACCGTTCCGAGGACAGCACCGGCCGGATTCTGGATGAAATGGCTGCTGCTTACCCTCGTCTGAAGGTGATACATGTAGATCAACTCCCGCACGGCTGGCTGGGGAAGAACCATGCCCTTTGGGTCGGCAGCAAGGTCGCTACCGGTGATCTGTTCCTCTTTACCGATGCAGACATCATAATGGAGCCGACGATTCTCACCCGCGCCGTTGCCTTCCTGGAGAATAGCAGCCTCGACCATCTGGCTGCCACTCCATCCATCCGCATGCCGACACTCTTTCTCTCCATGTTCGGCGCTTCCTTCATCATCTTTTTCTCGCTCTTCGCCCGCCCGTGGAAGGCCAGAGATCCGAAGAGTCGTTGTCATATCGGCATTGGCGCCTTCAACCTTGTGAGGGGGGAGGTCTACCGGAAGGTGGGAGGGCACGAAACCATACGGCTTCGGCCTGACGACGACATCAAGCTGGGCAAGATAGTCAAAAAAGGCGGTTTTCGCCAGGATGTGGTGTATGCTCCCGAGTTCATGGCGGTAGAGTGGTACTCCTCGGTTGCAGAGGTAATAAGGGGATTGGAGAAGAATGCTTTTTCCGGGGCTGACTACAATATCCCGCTGGTGCTGGCAGGAAGCCTGTTCCATATCGTCTGCAGCCTTTGGCCTTTCCTGGCGATCTTCGTTACTCATGGCGCAGTACGGGGCATCTACCTGGCAACAGTTTGTCTAATCATTGTTTCCTTCGCCGACTCCGCCCGTTTCCACCGCGCCAGCCCTTGGCACGTTATCGGCTATCCGCTGACAACAGCCCTGTTCGTTTTCATCATCCTGCGCACCATGCTGCTGAATCTTGTCCAAGGGGGAATCTACTGGCGGGGCACTTTCTACTCATTGCAGGAACTCAAGGCGAACAGGGTATGATAGAACCATAACTGCTTGAAATGAAGCAGGTACTGCCCTCAAAAAAAATCCGGGAGGAACCATGCATTACATCGATATGTTGTACCGGTTGGCGATTTCTCTTTGGGCCGGTGGCAATGCAATATTTACCCTGATGCTGACGCCGATTCTCTTCAAGACAGAGAGCCGAGATACAGCCGCCAGGATTGTGGGTAACCTGTTTCCCGGCTATTTTCGCTGGGGGCTTGCCTGCGGTTTGATTGCGCTCGTCTGCCGTCTGACAAGCAAGGCTGGTACAGGAAAGTTGCCTTTGGCGGTGCTGGTTTTGATGCTTGTGGTAACCTCATTCCAGGCTTTCTACGTGGAGCCGCGGGCAGCCGGGTTGAAGCAGCAGATCGGTTCTTTCGAGTCAACCAGTAAAGAGCATCCGCTGAGGAAAGAGTTCTCAAAGCTGCACGGAATATCCGCGGTCTGTAATCTGACTGTGCTGGCATCCGGTTTGCTGCTGGTCGTTCTGCCGTAAAGGGGAGAAACGCGATCGCTATTTTTGATGGCTTACAACGGCTGGATTCCCTGGGACTCAACAGGTCATACCTCCGTTACATAATCGCGAGAGCCGCCGCTGCCGTAGCGCTCCAGATGACCGGGGTCGCGGTCGGCTGGCATATCTATGCCATGACCGGCAGCGCTTTCGATCTCGGTCTGGTGGGGCTGGTGCAGTTCCTCCCGTCCATACTCCTGGTGCTGTTTGTGGGGCATGCCGCGGACCGCTACAACCGCCTGCGCATCGTCAGCCTGGCGCAGCTCTTCATGGCGCTGGCCCTGTTCCTGATCTCACTGGGAACCGGCTCCCACTGGCTCACCAGGGAAAGCCTGCTGGTACTGCTCTTTCTCTTCGGGGTCGCCCGGACCTTCGAGTTCACGACAGCCCAGACCATTATCCCCTCGCTGGTCGATCAGGAGGTTTTGCCGCGCGCCCTCGCCCTGGGGAGCTCGGTCCGGCAGGGGGCGGTCATTGCCGGTCCGCTCCTGGGCGGTTTCTTGTACCTCCTGGGGCCTGGCGTCGTTTACGCGGTCAGCGCCGTGCTGTTTCTGCTTTCTGCATCCCTGGTCGCACGGTTGCAGATGGCCCACCAGGTGCAGCGGCACGAACCGGTCTCTCTCTCATCCGTCTTTGGCGGTATTGCCTACATCAGGAGCCAGCCGGTGGTCCTCGGTGCGATCTCCCTCGATCTTTTTGCTGTGCTGCTGGGCGGGGCCACAGCGCTTCTGCCGATCTATGCCCGGGATATCCTCCATGCCGGTCCCTGGGGGCTTGGCTGCCTGCGGGCCGGGCCGGCACTGGGTGCGCTCGCCTCATCCCTGTATCTGGCCCGTTTCCCGCTATACCGTCATGTGGGGAAGACGATGTTCTCGGCGGTCGCCCTCTTCGGTGTTGCGACCGTGATCTTTGCCGTTTCCCGCTCCATGGTGTTGTCGTTTCTCTCCCTGGTGATCCTCGGGGGGGCGGATATGATCAGTGTCGTGATCCGCTCCAGCCTCATCCAGCTGGAGACTCCCGACGCGATGCGAGGGAGGGTGAGTGCCGTGAATGCCATCTTCATCGGTTCGTCGAACGAACTCGGGGAGTTCGAATCGGGGCTCACCGCGGCCTGGTTAGGAACGGTTCCGGCAGCTATGCTGGGGGGGATCGGGACACTGTTCGTGGTGCTGCTCTGGATGAGACTCTTTCCCCAGTTGCTGCAGCGGGAGCAGCTCCGCTCCTGACTCCTGTTCGAAGTAAAGCGCTGTACCTGGAGTAGATCATGGAAGAAAATTCCTGCACCTGTCGCCCCGGCTGCGCTGCCTGCTGCATCGCCCCCTCGATCTCTTCGCCGATCCCCGGCATGTTGCAGGGTAAGCCTGCCGGTCTGCGCTGCATCCAGTTGACGGCTGACAACCTATGTCGCCTCTTCGGGCATAAGGATCGACCGTCAGTCTGCGGCACCCTGCAGCCGTCGGTGCAGATGTGCGGGACGGGCCCGGTTGAAGCCATGGCTTTTTTGACCTGGCTGGAGAGGGAAACGGGCCCGGCCGGCTGACCAGCCGGCAAAAGTTGCCGGCGTCCGCCACTTCGGCCGATAGTGTGGTATCGTTAGCCATGACCATTGAAACGTTCGTCACGAGTTACGGCTACCCGGCACTCCTCGTCGGGTCGCTGATGGAAGGGGAGACCATCGTCATTATCGCCGGTTTCCTGGCGCACAGCGGGCATCTCTATCTGCCATGGGTCATGCTGACGGCTTTTGTCGGGGCATTCTCCGCTGACCAGTTCTTCTTTCAGATCGGGAAAAGGAAGGGGAAGGCTTATCTGGAGAGCAAACCCCGGTGGGAGCCCCGCGCAGACAGGATTCGTCACTTTCTCGTTCACTACCAGGTAATTGCCATCCTCGCCTACCGTTTCATCTACGGCATGCGGACCATCACTCCGATCGTTATCGGTGCCAGCGGTTTCTCCACCCTGCGCTTCGTCGGCCTCAACTTCTGCAGCACCTTTCTCTGGGCTGCGGCTGTCTCGACAGCCGGCTACTATTTCGGTCATCTGTTCGAACGGGCGCTACAGGACGTGCAGCACTATGAACTCATCATCATGCTGGTAATCGCACTTGTTGGCGGAACTGTCTGGTTCTTCCGCTACCGGAGAAAGAGCAGCTGACGAAGTCTGTGTAACAGTCGAGGAGGGGGAGGGTGCACTTTGAGTGGTTTCACAACCAAAACGAAACATTTCAACTGTCCCCACTGCGGCGAGCGGGTTTCCGTGATTCTGGACCTGTCGGCCGGGCCCCAGCGCTACATCGAGGACTGCGAGGTCTGCTGCAACCCGATAACGATCAGTTTCGAGGCAGAGGATGGCATACTTGTCTCCTTCGAGGCTGCAGCTACCTGAGCACCTATACTGCATTCAGCCGCAAAATGGATTATAATAAAGGAAAAAGGCAGCTATGAGGCCGTCACGGTTTCTTTGAGGTAAGGTTTGGATAAGTCCGCTGGACTGGAGGATGCTATGAAAAGGATACTACGAGGTTTACTGGGTGTTTTCCTGGTACTGGCCGTGGCGGGGTGCGGAGGCGGCGGGAGCAGCGGCCCGACGCAAATTACGACGCAGATTCTCAGCGATGCCAGATTTGACGGCGATATCGCGCAGGATCCGGTGAGCGGGACTCTAACTATAACTCAGAATAGCCCCCAGAGCGTATTTGCCGGGGTTGATCCGGTCTCCGGTGTTGAATACCGGGCATTTCTGGACTTTCCGCTGAGCGGAGCCGGCGGCGTTCCCGGCAATGCCGTCATTGTCTCGGCTACTCTCGATATCTTCATCAACAGAATCGATTTGTCGAGCAGCACGAGCACCATACCGATCAATATCGACCTGGTTTCTTTCCAGCCGCCAACGCTGATCGGGTCCGATTTCAGTCTTAACACCCAGCGGGCGTTTTTGACAAGAGCAGTCACTATTTTCCCGGCCGATGCCCGCCAGCATGTATTCATCGATGTGACTACATTGATGAAGGAAGCGCAGCGTCTGGGTCTGGCGGACCTGCAGCTCCGGATATTGGAGGATCTGAATGCCGCTGCACCAGGGCGGATCGAGATCGATGACACTACAGTCACTCGAGCGCCACTCTTGGAGGTTACCTATTTCTGATTCGAACCGGTGAGTAGCTGATACCGGAATTGCCTTACGTCAGGCAGCCGGAGAGTGTGGAAGCGACTTTTTGACAATCCCGCTTTTCGCAGTAATCTGATACCAATCTAAACAATGTGGAGGTAGATCATGAAAAGAGTATTCCTCTTTCTGGTGGTGACAGCTGTTTTCGCGCTCCCGGCAGCAGCCCGGGACATGGAGACGATGATGCACGAGCATATGGGACCCGGTGGCCCGATGATGGAATCGGGTTCAATGGACAGAATGGGCGAAATGATGGGCAAGTGTCTCGAACATGCCGAAGAGCTGGGGCTTGCCGACGATCAGGTTAAGAAGCTCACCCCCCTCCACAGGGAGATGAAAAAGATGCTGATCCGCTTCAATGCAGATCTGAAGCTTGCCGAAATGGAACATATGGAAACCATGGAAGTGAAGGACTTTGACCTCGACAAGGCACTCGCCGAGGATAAAAAAATTGCCGGACTGAAAACTGCCCATCATGCCGAGATGTTGAAATTGATGAAGCAGGTGCGCACTATCCTGACTGAAGCGCAGTTCAAGAAGATGAAAGAGATGGCGCCGATGATGATGAAGGAAATGAAGCCGGAAAAAGAGTTGAAGCACAAGCATTGAGGGTATCCGTCTCACTTGCTAGGGTATGACGACTCCGCCGGAGACAACGAATTTGACCGCATCCTCGACCGTCATGCCGCTGTCCTGCACCTCTTCGGCACGGAAATAGAGCGCGAAACCTGACGTCGGGTTCGGCATGGTCGGCAGATAGACCACCACCATGCTGACGCCATCCTGCACCACCTCGGCGGTGACGAAGCCGATCGCCTTGACCCCCGGCCGAGGCCACTCTACAAACACGGCTCTCCGGTAGGAGCTTTTCCCTTCCTGGAATACCTTGATCAGTTGTTTGCTCGAACTGTAGATGGATTTGAAGAGCGGGATTCGACTCAGGAGCGCATCTCCGAATTTCAGGAACCGGCTCCCCAGGACATTGGTGGCAAGGAGTCCGGTGAAGTAGACCACGATGGCGCCGGTTATCATGCCGAGACCCGGCATATGCAGTTCGTGATGGGTGACCAGGCTGAGAAACTGGTCGATGTAGCTTCCGAGAATGCCGTCAGCCAGGTTGAAGAGGAACTTCAGGATGAAGATGGTGATCCCGATCGGGATTATCACGAAAAGACCGGCAATGAATGTTTTTCTGAGATGCTTGGCGATAATTCCCACAGTTAAGCTCTCCCGTTCTCTTTCTGGTTCGGACAAGTGACACTGACCAACAACTCTATTTCATTTCAGGGAGAAATGCATCAGCAAACCGTGTTGCTTCCGGAGGCGTCAGGCGGTCAGGATCGTGTATCTGGAGAGGGCACTCCCGGAGTTCCGCGGGGAAATGTTTGGCAGAGGTCAAATCGGCATCCAGCGCTGAGAGGATGCAGTTGGTCCAGGCAACCTCTTGGTATCACGGATACAATTTATTCCACTGCTTCTTGCAAATAGAGTGATAAGATAGCCTTCAGCAGAAGTTCTGGTTTTCGGAGAAATGCATGGCACGCTTCACACGGGTCAACAGGCTGTTGTCCGTGACAGGTTTGAGGATATAGTCGAAAAAACCCTTGTCAAACGCTCCGGACTCTTCCGAGTCCGTCATATTGCCGGTAAGCAGTATGACCGGGATTCTGTTCATCTCAGGGACATTCTTCATGGCGGCAAGCAGGCCGTACCCGTTCAGCATCGGCATCTCCTTGTCTGTAAGCACGACCTGCGGTTTTTCCGTTATCAGCAGCTTGAACGCTTCGATCCCGTCGGAGGCGATTACCACCCGGTACCCCTTGTCGGTCAGCAGTTCCTGCAGCTTTCCCTGTATGAGCTTGTCATCCTCTACCACCAGCAGGGTACGCTTGCTGGTGACGGTCTGACTTGATCCGAGATAGTTCTTCGATATGGCAGCGGTAATGTCACGCCTGCACGCAATGTATGGTGCTATTTTGAGTCCGGTGTTAGCTGAAAGATTCTCAATCATCCGGGTATTTGTCGGGTCGGCAATGGCTACGGCCAGCCAGCCGTTTTCCGCCTTGAGAGGAAGGATCAGGTGCTGCATGGCGACATCCGAAGTTACATGTTTCAGTACGGAAGCCGGGATCTGAAATCTGCAGAGGTCACTGATCATTTTGATGCCGAATTGCTTGCCAAGGGCTGTTGCCAACTCTTCAGGGGTAATCAGCTCGATCTCCTCAAGAGCCATACCCAGTTTTTTGTTTGATCTTTTTGCTCTGGTAAGAACCCGCTCGACAGTCTTTGACGAAAGAATCTGTGATTCGACCAGTATTTCGCCTATTCTTTTATGCGGTTGCATCATATGATTGACTCCATGACAGCGCACAACGTCTGCGCAATTAAATTGCGTTAAGTATAAACATTTAACGAGCTTCAGTGCAACTATTCTTTGCGGTCAGAGAGGTAAACGTCAAATGAGTGAAGCAGTCACTTTCTGGATGGAGAACAAGAATTGCGTCGGTAAGACGGCAGCGGTCATCGGGGATCAGTCATTGGTCTGCTACCGGGACCGGTACTATCTGCTCCAGGGTGGAGTTGCCCAGACCAGGGGGGGCAAACCTGTGCGATTTTCCCTGACCTCTCTGCCGGCTAACTGGAAACGGGCTCTCAAAGGAGAGGCACAATTGCCGGCAGAACTACCGACGGTATCCGATACGGTACTTGGGCCGATCCCCTACAAGCGGCAGCGGAAAGCTGCGGAGAAACCAGTCATGACAGAGCAAGAACAGGAACCAGCTGTCGAGAAAAGTGCCATGGAACCCGGTCTGATTATGAAAGGTCCGAAGAAAAGCGAACCCAGAGCGTCGTCCCAGCCACCCGTCGTGGCAAATTGTCCCTACTGTAACGCCCGCCATGAGATTCCGCTGGAAAAGGGAAAAAGCGGCAAGCCTTTCTTCGTGCCCTGCATCAAATGCAGTAACGAGTTTGCCGTTCGTCTTGTTCCGGTTACCATTTATCAGGCTCAGGTCGCAGGTTTTCGCTAGCTTATGGGGACTATGGACAAGGCAGGAGTCCTGCAGGCAATCATGGAGCGGCTTTCCCACGATCTGGAAGTACTCTTCGGCGCAGCCAAAACTGCGCATGAGGCAGCCACCCACCCGGAGAATGCCCCTGCCGACAAGTACGACACCCTGGCCCTCGAAGCATCCTATGTGGCCCAGGGCCAGGCCAACCGTGCCAGCCAGATTCGTCAGTCCATCGAATTGTACAGACAGCTCAGGCTCTCGCAAACGCCTGCTAAAGTACAACTGGCAACACT
>JBGQLM010000040.1:0-29735 GCA_041500085.1 Geobacteraceae bacterium | reverse complement strand
CGTGCTATTGCGTTCGCGCTCAATGTAATTCCACCACCTTGGTAAGATATTCTCCGACCAGCCGATCCTGATCAGCTTGGCCCATAGCGCCTTTGAGTGTCTGCTCGGCAAGCTGGACGGCCAGATGTGACGCCTCTGCACGAAGTTCAGTCCGTGCTCTTGCTATTTCCTGATCGGCCATGACTTTGGCCTGATCCTTGATCCGCTCGGCAGCAACCTTTGCCTCGGCAACAATCCTGGCTTTTTCTGCAAGGCCGTCTTCACGGATGATTTTCTGCAGCTCTTCCGCCTCTTTATTGGCCTGAGCAAGTCTTGCATTGTATTCGGCAAACTTCTTCTCGGCTGCGCTCTTCATCTCGTCTGCTTCACGGAGAGCCTTGTCTATCCCTGCCTGACGGTCAGCAAGAGCCTTTTTCATGTCTGCCTTCTTTACAGCCCAGACCATGATAAGCACGAGAGCGGCAAAGTCGATGCAGCGCCACATGAAGTCTTTCCACTGTGCAGCTCCGCCATGCCCCCCACCGTGTGCCTCGCCCCCGCCTTCATTGGCAAAACCGAACCCGGCAAGCAGGGCAAGCAGAACAATCTGGACTCCGACCACGACGACCGGCTTGCGCATAATTGCGATAAAGCGCTTCATTACAAGCTCCTTCCGAGAACCTTTTCACATATATCTACAGAAAGCGCCTTTGCCTGTTCCTGAAGGATAGCTCTGGCATCGGAAGCCTCTTTTGCCACCCTCGTCTTGATCGCAGTGAGGGTTTCGGAAGCCTCCTTGCGAGCAGATTCAAGAATAGCGGCCTCTTCAGCCTGCGCTTCTTTCACAAGAGTGCCGCGCTCGTCCGCAGCTCCACTTTTCATCGACTTCAGGCGGGACTCGTACTCTGCCATTTTTGCCTGAACGTCCTGATCAACAGACTCTGCCCTGCTTTTTGCTTCGGCAATCCGGCCTTGACGCTCGGCAAGGACCTTCCTGATCGGTTTATAAAGTAAAATATTCAGCACAACGATCAGGATCAGAAAGTTGATAAGCTGTATCACAAACGCCAGATCTACGTTAATCACGCTGCCACCTCTCGCCAGGCAAGTTGTATACTGCATACACAATGTTCAGAGGCGGAAGCACCCCTGAAGCAAAACACGTGATAGCTATCACATGGCTTTTTACGTGTCAAGTTTTTTGATAGGATTTAATTCCTGATGCCGGTCAGATGCCCAGTAGTTCTATAATTCTGGAAAGCTCTTCACGACCGCTGTAGCTGATCTCGATCTTTCCACAGCGCCCGCCGGTCTTTATTTCAACTTTTGCCTGAAATCTCTTTTTCAGCTGCTCGACAAGCTCTGCGATCTCCAGTTCCTGACCCTTGCTCTTTTTCGGCGCCGGATTTTTGAGCCGTTTCACCAGAGACTCTGCTCCACGGACACTTAAATGCTTCTTTATTATTTCCTCGCGGGCCTTCTTGAGCTGTTCCGGCTGGTCAAGCGACAGCAGCGCCCGTGCATGGCCCATAGAGAGCCGCTCAGTGACGATGTCCCGCTGAATCTCTTCCGGAAGCTTCAAAAGCCTGAGGGAGTTTGCGACGGTTGACCGGTCTTTCCCGACTCTTTTCGCCATCTCCTCCTGGGAAAGGTCGATCTTTTCCATCAGAGCACGATATGCGTGAGCCTCTTCAATGGCATTCAGGTCTTCCCTTTGAATATTCTCAATCAAGGCCATTTCAAGCGCTGTGTTCTCGGAGACGTCCTGAATCACCACCGGTACTTCGTGAAGCCCGGCCTTCTGGGCGGCCCGCCATCTTCTTTCGCCGGCAATAATTTCGTAATGCCCAGCTTTCTTAATTACAACAAGGGGCTGAATGACCCCTTTTTCCCTTATCGAGGCAGCAAGTTCATCGAGTTTATCAGATGTAAATGTCTTTCTCGGCTGAGCACGGTTAGGCTTTATATCCTCAATCGGACAGATGAAATAACTGGTCTGCTCCTTCTCGAAAACCGGCAGAAGAGCGCCCATCCCTTTCCCAAGACCGGTTTTCTTAACCATTACCACCTCCACGCTGCATCAACTCTTTTGCCAGTTCAAGATATGCAACTGCCCCTCGTGACGTTATATCGTAAAGGATTATCGGCTTCCCGTGGCTGGGCGCCTCGGATAGCCTGACGTTTCTCGGAATTACAGTTTTGAAAACCTGTGATCCGAAATGAGCCCTTATCTCGTCGTCAACCTGCTTTGAAAGATTGTTCCTGCCGTCATACATCGTCAGCACTATTCCCTCGATGCGGAGCCCCGGATTAAGCCCCTTCTGAACAAGACTGATCGTCCTGACTATCTGGGAAAGACCTTCCATGGCGTAGAATTCGGTCTGAAGCGGTATGATCACACTATGCGCAGCAGTCATGGCGTTGAGAGTCAGCAGACCGAGTGATGGCGGGCAGTCAATGATGATAAAGTCATAATCCTTTTTTAGCTTTGCAAGGATTTTCTTTAGCTGCATTTCGCGCTCGGGGATTTCTATCAGTTCGAGCTCTGCTCCTGCAAGATCCGGAGTGGCAGGAATTACCTGAAGGTTCTTGAGGTCGGTATCCATAAGCAGATCATTCGGATCCTCACCGTTGATAATGAGATCATAGATACTGCTACTGAGCGAGGTCTTGTCGATCCCTGTCCCGCTGCTTGCATTACCCTGCGGGTCAATATCAACAAGCAGCACTCTTTTTTCCGCGGCTGCAAGGGAGGCAGAAAGATTTACAGCGGTTGTTGTCTTGCCGACCCCCCCTTTTTGATTTGCAATACAGATGATACTGGACATGATCGGGTTTTCCTCTGCCTCATAATATCTCACAGCTACATAAGGGTGGGAAATTACCATAATTGCGCTCAGGTGAAAAGTTTTTTCAGGATTGGAGTGTTTTATGTTTTTTTTGATGCGGGTCAAAATTATAGCGCTTTGCCAATGCTATAGTGATTGTCACATGCAGTTAAAAAAAGGAGCGCCCATGCCTGTCAGGCTTCGACTGTTCTCAACATCCGTCATACTTATCGGTTTATTTGCGAAAACAGCTTCAGCAATGGAGTGTAAAGTGTGCCACAGCAAAAATCCGGCGATGGTCAAAATGCACAAAGCAACTCAGGCAAGTGAAATAAGCTGTTTTGATTGTCACAAGATCGGAGAAAAACTTATGGGGAAGGGTCAACCAAAGGATAAGGAGTCGCAACTGAGGAGAAGAACCACTGAAGCAATCTGCAAGAAATGCCACCAGTAACAATAAAGGCTCCGGATTCCTCCGGAGCCTTCTAGTAAATTAAGCCAAAGAAAAGGTCATTTTGCAGGAGTAAAGTCCACCAGACCGAAACCGTATTTCGAATGCTGCGAAGCATGGGTGTTAGGATAGAGCGTGAAGAGCCACCCTTTGAATACTTCCTGCCCGTTCTCCGTAATATGGACTTGAACTGCAGGATTTTTGGGGATGTTGGAACTCGAAGTAAGAGTAGTGCCGTCCATTATGAAATGGGGAAAGAAATTTTCAACGGTAATAACCAGGTTTGTGTCATTTATCTTCATAGTCTTTCCAATATCGATAACGACAAAACCCTCTTTGTTCTTCTCCTTGTCCATGATGCTTATCTTTACAGACTTCCACTTCCCCTTCACGCTGTCAGGGACTGCCACTTCGGTCTGTTTTCTGACTACAGTATCTTTTGCAGATGCCGCTTCCTCTTGAGGCTTTTTTGGCTCTTCTTTTTTACTGCAGCCCGAGATGACAGCTATCAGAGATATCATGCTCGATATAATTACCAGTAGAAGCTTTCGTACCATTCATACTCCCTGAAAGATAAATGGCGGAGAGAGAGGGATTCGAACCCTCGATACCGGTTTCCCAGTATACTCGCTTAGCAGGCGAGCGCCTTCGACCTACTCGGCCATCTCTCCGGAACAGAACTGCAATTATTCGTCTACTGCAAAAAATTTTTTGGCGGAAGAGGTAGGATTCGAACCCACGTAACTTTCGTTAAACGGTTTTCAAGACCGCCGCCTTCAACCTCTCGGCCACTCTTCCACAAAATTGATCAACTCCTGGCTGTTATCTTCTCAAGCCCGCCCATGTAGGGACGAAGTACCTGTGGGATAACCACCGAACCGTCCTCCTGCTGACAGTTCTCAAGAATTGCTACCACCGTCCTGCCGACAGCAAGACCGGAGCCGTTGAGAGTATGAACAAACTCGGGCTTTGACTTCTCGTCCTCGCGGAATTTAATTCCTGCCCGCCTTGCCTGGAAATCCCCGAAATTGCTGCAGGAGGATATCTCCCGGTAAGTGTTCTGCCCGGGGAGCCAGACCTCGATATCGAAAGTGCGGCAGGCCGAAAATCCTATATCACCAGTGCAGAGCTCTACGACCCGGTAGGGAAGGCCAAGCAGCCTCAAAACCTCTTCTGCATTATCAAGAAGCTGCAACAGCTCCTTCATTGAATCCGAAGGGTGAACGAATTTCACCAGCTCAACCTTGTTAAACTGGTGTTGCCGGATAAGTCCCCGTGTATCTTTGCCGTAAGAGCCAGCCTCACTCCGGAAGCAAGGTGTGTAAGCCGTATAACGTATCGGCAGTTGGGAACCCTTGAGAATCTCTCCCCGGTGGATATTGGTCACCGGTACTTCAGCAGTCGGGATCAGGAAATAATCAACCCCTTCCAGATGGAAGAGGTCGTCTGCAAACTTGGGGAGCTGACCGGTTGCGGTCATACTTTCCCTGTTTACCATAAAGGGGGGAAGCATTTCAATATAATTGTGCCTTGATGTATGCAAGTCGAGCATGAAATTGATCAGGGAGCGCTCAAGCCTTGCCCCTGCATCCTTGTAAAGCGTGAAGCGTGCCCCTGTAATCTTTGCACCTCTCTCGAAATCGAGGATATCGAGAGACTCTCCGATCTCCCAGTGAGGCTTCGGAGAAAAAGTGAATTCAGGGATGGTGCCGTAGCGCCTTACCTCCATATTGTCCGCTTCACTTGAGCCAATCGGTGTTTCAGCAGAGGGAATGTTCGGAACGGTCAGCATAAAAACTTCAAGCTCTTCTTCCACGCTCCGCAGCTCATCATCCAGCCCTTTTATCCGCTGCGAAACTTCCCTCATCTCGGCTATCTGACCTTGAACCTGACTTTTGTCCTTTACGCGGCTGATCTCGTCGGAAACCCTGTTCCTCAGCGCCTTCAGGGTCTCTGCTTCCTGAAGGAGAGTCCGTCTCCTTCCGTCAATCGTCCTGAAACCGGTGAGAGACGCTCCGGCGCCGCGGGTCTTAAGACGCGTTTCCGCCTCTTCCAGATTTTCCCGGATGAATCGTATATCAAGCATTGTCAAATCCTTTGCAAATTGAAAAATAAGGTCTTATCTTGTAGCACTTGCCAAATGCATAGTCAACCATCTGGAACAGAGACGTTTTTCATGAATCGACTCATCCTGGTTTTTCTGCTTCTCCTTTTACCGGCCTCCATCATGGCAGAGCCTGTTGTCATAAATGCTGTCGGCGACATCATGCTCGCCGGGTCCGGCGAAAAGACTTTCAGAAAACGGGGTTACGATTATCCTTTTGCCGCCACTTCCGGTATTCTCCGGCAGGGAGACTTCGTCATCGGAAACCTTGAATCTCCGATAGCCTTATCAGGAGACGAATTCACCGATAAAAGATTCCGCTTCAAGGTCAACCCGAAAGCTGTCACTGCACTCAAAAATGCCGGGTTCACCAATCTTTCCCTTGCCAACAATCATATTCTCGACTTTGGTGCAGAAGGGCTCAAGCAGACCCTGGAAATTCTCGACCACAATGAAATTACCCACTCCGGTGCAGGTTCTGACATATTTTCGGCAAGAAAAGCAGGAACAAATTACGTGAAGGGATTGAAAATATCATCCCTCTCCTACTCACTGACCTACCCTGAAGAGTTCTTTGCCGGAAAGGAAAGAGCCGGAACAGCTCCGGGGCACGCCTCGCACTTCACGGCCGATATCGAGCAGGCAAAAAAATCTGCTGACTGCGTCATTGTTTCATTTCACTGGGGGGGAGAAGGTCTGGACAAACCGAGACCTTACCAGATTGCTGCTGCACACAAAGCTGTAGATGCAGGTGCAGATATCGTCATTGGTCATCACCCACACGTTCTGCAGGGGGTGGAACACTACAGAAACGGGGTAATCTTCTACAGTCTCGGGAATTTTGCTTTCGGAAGTTTGAGCAGAAGCTCTGACAGAAGCATGATCGCAAGGATAACATTTGATAGCGGAATAAAATCGGTCGAAATTATCCCGCTGAATGTACTGAACAGCGAAGTCGGTTTCCAGCCGAGACCTCTCAGCGGAATCCGGGCAGAAAAAGTAGCAAGAACCGTCGACAACCTGTCAAAACCTATGGGAAGCCATATTACTGAAGTAGACGGACGTTATCTGGTCGTTAAAGATTAGTTATGTCCGTACTCATTCATCAACTGCCGAACCTCATCATCACTGATTTCAGGAAGAATTACCGCCCCCGCCCTGTCCTTCGTCAATCGACTGATCCCGGGGTGATGTGTCTCAAGCGCTTTAAGCTCCTGTGACTGCCGTTTGACAACTTTCAGGAGCTTTCTGTTCTCATCCTCAAGATCGAACTTCTCTATCGCCGACCGTATGGACTGCTTAAGCTCATGGCTGTTCCAGGGCTTTGTAAAGAACCGGTAGATCTCTCCATCGTTAACCGCCCTCATGGTCGCATCAATGCTCGCATGGCCGGTAAGCATCATCCTTACGCTTAAAGGGGAGATCTCCTTTGCCGCAGACAGAAAAGATGCGCCATCCATTCCCGGCATCCGCTCATCAGAGATAATGACTTTGAAAATCTGGGAGGTAACCAGATTCATCGCCTCTTCCCCGTTTAAGGCCGTAACAATCCCGTAAGGCTCATCCGCGAGTTCCCGCATCAAGGCAGAAAGCACATTCTGTTCATCGTCTACCAGCAGAATACAGCTGTTCATAATCCCTCCCTTACCCATTATTTCCGATCGGCAGGTGTACTGTAAAAGTAGTCCCCTTGCCGACTTCACTCTCGACATCAATTGTACCGCTGTGTTGCTGAACGATCTCATAGCTGATCGCAAGCCCGAGCCCGGTGCCGGTTCCCGTCTCTTTTGTCGTAAAAAACGGCTCAAAGATGCGGTCCATGTTCTCTTCAGCGATACCGCAACCCGTATCACTCACAGCTATGGTTACGTAACCCTCTTCGGCCCTTGTCGTAACCCTGACCACTCCCTGCTGCTCTATTGCATGAGCCGCATTCACCAGAAAATTCAGGAATACCTGCCCAAGCTGCTGCGGATAACAGTTTACTGTCGGCAGCTCTCCAAAATCCTTCTCCAAAGTAACCTTATACTTAAGCTCATTCCAGGCAATGCTGATCGCCCGCTCAAGACACTCGTTCAAATTGGCAGATTCCATCTCTTTAAGGTCGGTACGGGAAAAACCCTTCAGATTCTGGACTATCGTCCTGACCCGGACTGCGCCATCGTTCGACTCAGCAACCAGTGCCGGGATATCATCAAGCAGATAATCTATCTTCAGCCGTTTTCTGGCTTCGACAAGCTTCTCCTTCGCCTCCGGGTCGGAAACCCCCTTGAGAACCTCATCCTGAACCGTAATAAACTGCCGGAGCCGCTCCGCATATTTACCTAACGTTTCCAGATTGCTTGAAATGAAACCCATCGGGTTGTTTATCTCATGGGCAACCCCTGCCGCGAGCTGACCGATCGATGCCATCTTTTCCTGCTGCACAAGCTGGCGATGAGTAGTCTTGAGCTTATCATAAGCCTCACCAAGCTCTTCATAAACCTTCTTTATATCGGTCATGTCATGCAAAGCTATGACAGCTCCGTTTTTGTCTGCGTAATTGTACCATTTGACGGTAAACCATCTGCCGGAACCCTCATGATAAAGCTCCTGCGAATTGTTGTTCAACCATCCAAGATTAAGTCCGCAGGAAGCAAGCAGCTTCAGCCAGTCAAGACCGAGCAGATCATTATATCCATCCACTCCGGCAAACTGAAGAAGCGCCTTGTTACAGCGGAGCAGGCAGCCATCCTCTCCGACAAGCATGATGATGTCGTCAATACAGTCCATCGTCTGCTCCCACTGTATCTTCGCATGCCTCACCTGCTGGAAAAGATTTGAGAGCTGCTCATGCTTTGCGATCAGCTCTGATGTACGCTGCCGGACACGATCCTCCATCTCCACTTTTGCCTCACTCAGGGAAAGCTGCAGCTGCCTGATCGACAGATGTGTCTTCACCCTTGCAAGGACCTCCTCTTTCTCGAAAGGTTTTGCAATGTAGTCGACACCGCCAGCGTCAAAGCCTTTTACCTTGCTTGAAGTCTCGTCAAGAGCACTGATGAAAATCACGGGAATGTCTTTAAGGGAGGGGTTGGCTTTCAACTCTCTGCAGGTCTGAAATCCATCCATGTCAGGCATGATGACATCGAGAAGAATCAGCTGCGGCATGCTGGTTACAGCAAGCTCAAGAGCCTTTGCGCCGCTTTCAGCCTGTACGACCTGAAAACCGCTTTCGTTCAGGATGTCCCAGAGTTGCCTGCGGGTCAGCGAAATATCATCGACAATCAGGATATCCGCTCGTTTTTCGGGGGGAGGCAAGTCGCTCATCGTGTATGCTCTTGATGAAATATTTTCAATCAAGTTTAATCATAGCACAGAATTTGCGACTGTCATTTTTCAGCCTATGTCGATGGGTCCCTTCTGCAGCCTCTTGTAATAGAAATTCTGACCATACAGCACTGCCACAGGATTATGCCCGGTCACCCGGTCCTTGCAGACAAGGGTCGTAACAGGCGCTTTCGAGTATTTGTTGAAAAGCATGTCGTGTCCCACACAGAGACCGACAATGATGTTCATGTCGGTCTCGGCCCTGTTGCAGAGCTCTGCCTGGGCTATCGGATTGCAGGCTGGCTCAAAAGTGTTCGGACGGACCTTGTCCTCCTCCGCGATACCGAGACTGTTCTTGTCGATGCTCCCCGCCTTGCAACAGACGGAAAACGGCTCCAGCTCCTGTGCGGTCAGAATTTTTACCAGGCTCTCCGTCTCGGCAAGAAGGCCGATACAGGTGGCAATGCCGATCTTTTTCCACCCCATCAGCCGTGCCAGGGCTATGGTATCCTCGACCCTTGTCCAGCGTGCTGTAATGGCCGTACTCCCCGGCGTTTTCTGATAGCAGAGCCCTTCGACTTTTGCCGCGACCATTGCCAGCCGTGCATCCTCGCTGTCACTGGTATATTCGGCAATCGATGCCTTTATGATCTCCGCCCCATGCCCTGTCGGGCAGTATCCCGGACGGGGAGGAGCAGTGGCTGGGTCGCCGCTCCAGCAGTTCGTAGTACCTTTGTCTCCCCAAACACTGCTGCAAGTACAGCATGAAAGTTTTTCGCTCTTTTTCGACATGGTACCCCCCTGTTCCGGAATCTGTCAGTTGATGGTTCCTATCTCCTGAATCAACACAAACGGACTGATGATAAGGGTGAGAAACTTCTTCCGCGGCTCCTCATCCCACTCGCCAATCTCCTCCAAAGTCGGCCTGCCAATCTTACCGGCAGTTATCCAGGCAGCAAGAGTCTCGGAATCGTCCGCAGCAATCCTCTCTCCGGCTTCCGCCAGATCGAGCGCAGCTGCGACCGTTATCAGCGCCCCCCGCTCCAGATGGGACTTCAGCCACTGCCACTGGGCTTCATCAATGTTAAGCGCAAGCTCTTCCCTGGTATTCATCTGCTTTAAGGTCTCCTGAATCCGGAATTGTACCGATCCTTATGTATAGGTAAACAGCAAGACTGCCCTCTCTACTTCTTGCTCAGATACTCCCCAAGCACCCCTCTCGCATGCACGTCATCATGGCAGTGGCTGCAGAGATTCTCCCAGTTGGAGCCGTCCGGCGGGTTGTTGTTGTGGTTGCCGTCACGGTGATGGACTGTGAGGAGATGAGCATTCGCCTGGTCGAACTCACGGGCACACCTGGCGCAGATCAGCCCGTGCATCTTCAGGGACTTCTGACGGTAGTTTGCGTTGTCCTCGATCCCCTGCCGCATGGCCCTGGTCTTTGCCTCTGCCTCGGCATCGGTCGGCAGTTTTACTGCCATCGGCCGGCGGGGCCTCATTTATCACCCTTGACGATCGGTATCTTGAGCTTTCCGGAAGCTTCGTCGGCGTTTATCAGGTTGGTGACATCCTCATAACCGAGGTTCTTGAGCGTATCGAGCGCAATGCCGCTTCTTCTACCGGTCCGGCAATACAGGATTATCTTTGCCTTCTTGTCCGGGACGACTTTTCCGATTTCATCGCCGATCTTTTCGTAAGGGATACGGATCGCCCCCTCAAGATGCCCGTCCTGCCACTCAGGCTCAGTCCGCACATCGATGACAAGCGGCTTCGTAACGGAGTTTTCTCCGCCGCAGACCAGTGTCGGCAATGTCACCATTAACAGCAGTAAAACAGTTATCCAGCGTATGGACATCATAAGGTTACTCCCTTGTGAAGGTGGTTGTCTTCTGCAGGAAATTCATCAGCAGACGAAAGGTGAGCCCCCAGAGAACCGGCTTGTCGGGATAGGGAAGCCTTATGCAGGGGCTTTCAAACCTGTCGCCCGAGAAAGTGAACTGGTGAATTCCGTGCCTTTCAATATCAACAAGGTCGACAACTGGGACCCAGAAAGCATCTTTCACCTCGTCGTTCGCCTCGTAGGTGACTGAGTGCGGCACTCCGTAGACAAAGCAGGAGAGCAGAACCGGCAGATGCGCTCCGTCAAAATCGGAAAGTCTCCCCAGATAGCGCGCCTGCGAAAGGTCGATGGCCAGCTCTTCCATTGTCTCGCGCTCTGCCGCTTGGCGTGGGCCCTCACCCGGTTCGACTTTCCCGCCGGGGAAAGCGATGTTGCCGGACCAGGGATCTCCGGGGTGAGTGGCCCGTTCGATAAAGAGAATCTGGCAGCCCAATTCCGTTTCGGCGAGCAGCAGGGCGACCGCTGCCCGCCGGTGCCCCGGAATATCCCGCAGCGCCGGCCGGGGATGCTTCAGCAGGCAGGATATGCTATCAAAAGAAGGAATCTCGCATGTTTTTTCCGGAATTATTATATTCATACTACTCTTATTATAAACTCCGGACACTCCGCCCCGCAATACCCGCAAAGAACACAGGCTGCTTCATCGACCACGGGTTTGCCGTTGACCAGAGTCATCGCATGGTTGATGCAGGCATCCACACAGTTTCCGCACCCCTTGCAGAAGTTCTTCATGATGGCGAGCCTTCTCGTGCGGCTTTCGAGCTTTTTCCAGCACTCTTCGTCAGGAGCGATACCACTGAAAAGATCGATATTCGCGTCGATCTCCTTTTCGGAGAGCATGCCGACTGCAACACCATGGACTCCGGGAAGGGCAAGAACATAGGCAAAGCTCTTCCTCGCCTCCGAGATCAGGTTCCCCCCGGCCAGCGCCTTCATCGCATAGACACCGGTCCCGGCATCGGCACAGAGCTTGATCGCCTCTGCCATCTCCTCTGCCGTTCCGTCGAGGATCCCCATGCCGGTGCGGTTTATGAGCGGATGGACCACCTCTATCTCCGGATGACGGACCGCTTTCCTGACCGCTGATATGTAGTGGGTTGAGAGCCCGACATGGGCTATCTTCCCCTCTGACTTCATCTTCAGCATCTCTTCGATGACTGCCGCCCTGTCCACGAAAGGATCTTCGATCCTTGCAGCATGGACATGAACGATGTCGAGCCGCTCCCGCCCGAGCTCCTTCAGTCCGCGTTCGACATGAGCCCGAGCGGTCTGAGGCTCAGAGGCATGGCTCTTGGTAATGACCGTGACCTCTCCTTTAAAACCTTTCAGGCCTTCCCTTACATGAGCATAGGTTTCATAGAGTGTTGCCGTATCGAGAGCCGTAACCCCCCGCTCAAGCGCATAACGGATCAGCCGCCCCCCCTCTTCTGGAGAGAGGTTCGCCTGAAGATAGCCGAGCGGTAGCGTACCGTAAACAAGAGGTGATATATTGATGCCTGTTCTTCCAAGAGTGCGCATTTCCACAACTACCTCCAGAAAACCAAACCTGAAAGGAACACGGATCAAATCTGAAACTTCGGATAAAGGCGGATTTAAATGTTGATCTTTTCTTATTTCTGTCTGTACTTAATCCGCTGTTATCAGTTTTTTCCGTCGTTTCCGTGTCCCATTAAGGTTTAAACGTTCATGCTGAAATATATTTATTGCCTCTAAACCGTTACTCTGTCAAGGGACTTGACATAAATTCACCACAAGGTTAGCTTTATCAAAGTTTATCTGTGGAGGGCTTTTCATGGCAGTTACAAAGTCAAAAGTATTCATCTGGCTGTTCATTCCTGTGGCTCTTGTTATCGCAGCTTTTGCAGGTTATCTCTGGGTTGCGCTCAACTGGAGCTACTCCAGGGGGGAGCGGGCCGGCTATGTGCAGAAGTTCTCGCAAAAGGGGTGGCTGATCAAGACCTGGGAAGGAGAGATGGCCATGGTGGCTGTACCCGGCTCAATGCCGGAGAAATTCTTTTTCACCGCCAGAAGCGATGAACTGGCAAGAAAGATCAACGCCTCTGTCGGTAAGAGAGTATCGATCTACTACGAACAGCATAAAGGACTCCCTGCCAACTGGTTCGGAGATACGGATTATTTTGCCAAAGATGTGAAGGTACTTGAATAATCATCAGATCAAAGGAGAAGCTCCATTATGAACAAGGTTCAACGCCTGATATCGTTATTAGTTGCCTTCACTGCACTCTCGCTCTTTTCATCTGCAGCTTTTGCTACCAGCATCGTTGCAATAAAGACCGGCGATGAAATTTTCATCGGCACCGACAGCAAGGTCCTGATCGAAAAGGATATTGCGATCAGCCAGTGCAAGATAACGAAAATGAACGATATCTACCTCGCATTCTCCGGAATACCTGCTCTTCCGAAATCCAGCTTCAATGCCTACGAAATCGCAGAGAAGAGTTTTGCCGGTCCGGGAACAATCACTGCCCGCCTTGACGCCTTCGACAAGGCTGTCCAGGAGAAGCTCAAAGCAGCTTTCGAAAAACTGCGCAAAACCGACGACAAACTCTTTTCCAGATGGTACACGGAAGATGTGCAGAACCGCATTGCCATGCAGGTGCTGGTCGCTGGCGCCGAAAAGAATAATGGAACGGTCCTCGCCATGCTGGAGTACCGGATCATGAGCAAGAAAAAGGAACCGGTCAAGCTCAAGGCGATCAAGCAGAACATAGTGACGAAACCCGGCTCCGGGCAGCCGAAGATTCTATTCCTGGGGATGCACGACGGTATCGACGCTATCATGAAGAAAAAGGATTTCTTCAGCGATTTCGATGAAGTTAGAAATATCAACGAATGGATCATGGCTGAAGTCGCGGCCGAACCTGCCCTGGTAAGCGGTCCGGTCGATATCATCAAGATCAGTCCGAAGAAGACCGAGTGGATTCAGCACAAGAGCCAGTGCCCGGAGATCGAAGAGGTGAAAGAGACGGCCGCTCCTGTAAAATAATCGGAAAGACATGAACTTTTTTTGTTTTCTGATTATCCTGCTATGGGAGACAAAAGATGAAGAGAAGACGATTTATTAAATTGCTCGGACTGTCCTCACTGTTCTGGAGCTTTTCTCTCCGCAATCTTTTTGCCGCGGCAGGTCCGGTCGTCGCGGTCGGAGAAGGGGCTGACGCTGCACTGATCACAAGAAACGCCATCAATGCGCTCGGCGGGATGAAACGCTTTGTCAAACCCGGCAACACTGTTGTCGTCAAGCCCAACATGGGGTGGGACAGGACAGCTGAACTTGCGGCAAACACCAATCCCCTGGTGGTACGCGCAGTCGTGGAGGAGTGCCTTAAAGCAGGAGCGAAAAAGGTCAAGGTATTCGACAGGACCTGCAACGACGAACGCAGGTGCTACACGAACAGCGGCATCGAAGCGGCCCTGAAAGATTTGAAAGGGGTCGAAGTAAAACATATCGAAGAGGAGCGTTTCAAGAAGGTGGCGCTGGGCGGCAAGGCCCTGAAAGAGTGGGATCTGTACGGTGAGGCGCTTTCCGCCGATGTTTTCATCAATGTGCCCGTGCTCAAGCATCACGGGCTTTCCAAGTTGACAATCGGGATGAAGAACGTGATGGGGATCATGGGTGGTAATCGCGGCTCGATCCATAAAAATATCGATGTTGCCCTTGCCGATGTCAATGCGGTTTTCAGGACGCATCTCGTAGTGGTCGATGCAACCCGTATCCTGACGGCACACGGCCCGCAAGGCGGGGACATCAGGGATGTCAAAAAGCTGAACAAGGTAATTGCCTCAACAGACATCGTTGCCGCGGATGCCTATGCAACGACCCTGTTCGGCCTTAAGCCTGAGGAGATTTCCGTGACCCTGGAAGCGCACCGGCGCGGGCTTGGTGAGATGAGAGTAGAAAGGATGAAGATTCTAAAGGTCTGAAATCTACGGGTGTCCCGGCATTATGAAGCTATCCGGTCTTTTCAGCTGGAATGAACACACAAAAGCGGTATTTTCGGACATCAGACGATTTATCGGACCCGGTCTCCTGGTGACCGTCGGGTTTATCGATCCCGGAAACTGGGCGGCAAATGTCGCTGCCGGCTCTATTCACGGATACTCCCTTCTCTGGATGGTGACTCTCTCCACCCTGATGCTGATCCTCCTGCAGCACAACGCCGCCCATCTCGGTATCGCTACCGGCCTCTGCCTCTCAGAAGCCGCAAACCAGCACCTCAGGCCCCTTGTCTCCCGCCCCCTTCTCTCGTCCGCATGCCTGGCCGCCTGCGCCACTGCCACGGCCGAGCTGCTCGGCGGGGCCATCGCCCTGCAGATGCTGTTCGGGATACCCCTGAAGCTCGGCACCGTCATGCTGCTGGCCCTGACACTCTGGCTACTGTTCGGCACCGCCTATCGGAAGCTGGAGCGCTTCATAATCGGTTTCGTTTCCCTCATCGGTCTCTCCTTTATCTTCGAACTCTGGCTGGTCCCGACCGACTGGCGTGCCGCAGCCGCCGGCTGGGTCACCCCTGCTTTCCCCCCCGGCGCCCTGCCGATCATCATGAGCGTCCTCGGCGCTGTCGTCATGCCCCACAACCTCTTCCTCCACTCGGAGATCATCCAGAGCAGGCAGTGGAACCGTGAAGATGAAAAGATCATACAGTACCAGCTGAAGTTCGAGTTTCTCGACACCCTCATCTCGATGGGGGTCGGCTGGGCGATCAACAGCGCCATGATCCTGATGGCCGCCGCAACTTTCTTTTGCAACCGCGTCTCCGTCACCGAGCTTTCGCAGGCCGAGCAGATGCTTCATCCGCTGCTGGGAAACACCGCCGCCCAGGTCTTTGCCGTTGCCCTGCTGCTGGCAGGAGTGGCATCCTCCATCACTGCCGGCATGGCCGGCGGGAGCATTGTTGCCGGGATGTACGGCGAGCCGTTCAACAGCAGTGACCTGCATACCCGTATCGGCATTGTCATGACCCTCCTCACCGGCGCCGTTGCCATCTTTTTCGTCAGGGACACCTTACAGGGGTTGATCTTCTCCCAGGTGCTGCTCAGCATCCAGCTCCCCTGGACCATTTTCCTCCAGATCTACCTCACCTCATCGAAAAAAGTCATGGGAACTCATGCCAACACCCCCTTCGGCGCCACCCTCCTCTGGAGCATTGCCGCCATAGTCACCGGCCTGAATATCATGCTGCTGCTCGATTTTCTCCGCTAGTTTTTACCGCCACACCAAGCCGGCAGACCAGCCAATCGACCGTTAATTTTCATGGAAAAAGTCTTATTGTTGACATATAAAGTGTGTTGACATTGGGACTTCGGCAGCTCTGGAGGGACATGATATGGAAAGAGTATCCTTTGTGATAGATGATGCGGTGGCTGCCATAATCCGGGCGCCGCTGGTCACCCCGTTCCGGATTGCCACGGGTCAGCACGACGAGCTGGCGAATGTCTTCCTCCGGCTCCGGACTGGTGACGGCGTATATGGATACGGCGAGGCGGCCGTGGCGACCCACATTACCGGCGAAACCGTGGCCGCAACGCTGGCCAATCTGCAGGCCGCGGCCGCAGCGCTGCGAGGACGCAGGATTGAAGCTCCCGAGGAGGTCTGCCGGGAGGTCTCTCCGACCTTTGCGGGCAATCATGCCGGCCTGGCAGCCCTTGAGATGGCCCTGCTGGATGTCGTCTCCCGCGTGCGGGGGATCCCGTTTTACCGACTCTTTGCCCAGGCTTCGGCGGCACAGGAGCCGCTGCTGTCGTTTAGCACGGACATTACCATCGTCATCGGCTCCCTTGATGAAGCCCGGGCAGCGGCGCGGCAGTTCACGGAACAGGGATTCAAATCTTTCAAGATCAAGATCGGCAGAGACGAGGCTCTGGACCTGAGCCGCATCCTGGCGGTGCGGGAGATTGCGCCGGGCAGCCTGCTGATCCTGGACGCAAACATGGGCTTCAGTGCCGACCGGATGCTGGCGTTCCTGGACCGGCTCGACACGTTCGGCGCGCGCCCCGTGCTGCTGGAACAGCCGGTACCGAAGCACGACTGGGACGGTCTGGCTGCAATTACCAGTGCGCTGGCCGGAAGCGGCACGCTGGTCTGTGCCGACGAGAGCGTCGGCTCCCTGGCCGATGCCCGGCGGGCCATCGATAATGACGCCGTCAGTGCCATCAATGTGAAATCTATGAAAAGCGGCCTGCTGGAAGGGGCAGAGATCGCCCGGCTGGCCAGTAGCCAGGGGATACGACTGATGCTGGGAGCGATGATGGAGAGCGCCCTGGCGATCACGGCGTCGGCCCACTTTGCCGCCGGGCTGGGCTGTTTCGACTTCATCGACCTTGACACCACGTTTTTCCTCAAGGGAGAGCTGGCACACTCCCCGTACCTTGACAGCAGCGGCAGATTCGATCTGCACGGTGCCGGTCACGGTATCGGGGTGGAGCCGCACTTCCCGTGATCACCCACCCGGTACTCATCGTAGTTGTCCTGCTGACCATCGAGACCCTGGTCCTCTGGCTATCCCGCCATGGCCGGACGAAACGCTGGTTCGACCTGCTCCCCTCGGTCTTCTGGATCTATTTCCTGCCCATGCTTGCCGCAACATTCGGGCTGATCACCGCTAAAAGCCCGGTGTACGGCATGATCACGACCTGGCTGTTGCCGGCAAGCCTGGTACTGCTCTTGCTGCCGGTGGACATGAAGGCGATCCTGCGACTGGGGCCGACTGCGCTGGCCATGTTCTTCATCGGCGCTGCCGGTATCATCGCCGGTGCAGTCATCTCCTTCGCCCTGTTCAAGCCGTTGATCGGAGCTGAATTCTGGTCCGGCTTCGGCGCCCTTTCCGCCTCCTGGACCGGCGGCAGCGCCAACATGATCGCGGTCAAGGAGGCGTTGTCGGTTCCGGATGCGGTCTTCGCGCCGATGGTGATCGTGGATACGGTCGTGCCGTACCTCTGGATGGGCATCATGATCGCCATGGTCGGCCTGCAGCCTGCCTTCGACCGCTGGAACCGCTCCGATCGCACCATCCTGGACCACCTTGGCGAAGAGGTCGTGCAGCATCTGGTGACGAGCGGCAGTCGCCGGACACCGGCCGGTATAGCTCTCGCCCTGGCTGTTGCCTTTGCCGGGGGCGGCGCGGCGCATCTCATCGCCCGCATGCTGCCGCAGATACGGGACGTTGTCACCACCTACACCTGGACGATCATGGTCGTGACCCTCATCGGCATCCTGCTGTCGTTTTCCCCGGCCCGTCACCTGGAGCGTTCCGGCGCCACACGGACCGGCTACGATCTGCTCTATTTCGTGCTGACGGCCATCGGCGCCAAGGCATCGGTCGCCAGCATCGGCTCTGCCCTGGTGCTTATTGCCGCCGGACTGGTGATCGTCGCGGTCCATGTGGCATTCTCACTGGTGGGAGCCCGCCTGCTGAGAGCGCCCATGTTTCTGGTCGCGGCCGCCAGCCAGGCCAACATCGGCGGGGTTGCCTCGGCGCCGGTAGTGGCCGAGGTCTACCATCCGGGTCTGGCCTCAGTCGGCCTGCTGCTGGCGATCCTGGGCAATATCGTCGGCACCTGGCTGGGGATTGCATGCGCGCAGTTGTGCCGCATGATGTGAACTACCTTTGGCTTTTGCTTGTAACTCCCCCTCTTAAGATTAAGAGGGGCTGCGGGGCGTTATGAGCTTTTTAACTGAACTCCATGTGGTAGACTTAAGCGGTAATTCACCCTGGATAATTACCCGACTAACTGGCCTTTAGGATATTTGGAGTGATAGCGATGAAGCTTTATTGTGGGCATCTGAAGATTGAAAGCGATCCAATCCGCTGGCGGGCCGTTTCCGCATTATTTATCGCCCTGCATGTCTGGTTCTCGACCTCCACCACATGCCTACCCTCCGTACCTTGCGCATCAGCAGCCACTTCACAGGTACATGACGCTCCGCTTGAAGAGGCGATCGATTTCTATCAGTTCATTGACGATGAAGGGGTTATCCACTTCGTCGACAGCCCGGAAAAAATCCCCGGCCACTACCGCAGCAGGGCAATCGTCCGCAAGGATATCCCCTCCGCCCGGCAGACGACCAAAGTGGTGATCGTCGATAGCAATATCCACGTCCCGGTTCTCTTCAAAAACGGCAACAAAACGGAGAAGGCGGTCCTGATCCTTGACACCGGCTCCGCGACCACCTGCATCTCCGAGGAGCTTGCCGCTCGTCTCGGCATCGACCTGGCCGCAGCGCGAAAGACCACGACCCAGCTGGCAGACGGCAGCACGGCCGATATCCATGTGGCGAAGGTGGATTCGGTTTCCGTCGGATTCCGGGTGAAATCACCCCTGGAGGTCACAATCCTCCACTTTGTCGGCGAAAAGGAAATGCACGACGGGCTTCTGGGACTCGACTTTCTGGGCGATTTCCAGTATCAGCTCGATCTGCAAAACGAGATGATCAGGTGGCAATGAAAAGAGGGTGTAGCATGGTGGAATTGCTAAGCGATTATGAAGCGGGTACGGAAGAACGGGCGTTCGTGAAGGCGGTATTGCAAGGTTTTGCCGACATTGAGGAAGGTCGAACCGTAAGCCTTGCTGAAGCGAAGAAACGTCTCGGGCTGGGATGATTATGGAGGAGGTGCCTGTGCCGATCGATGAATACGAACATGCTAAAGAAATCTGCGAGATTGCCGAACTGTACGAGTTGTCGGGCATTATTGCCGAGCGGAGCACAACGCCGGCCGAAGAGTATGTCAGTCTTGCCGAAGTCTTGAAGAAAAACGGAGCCAAGGTGAACCCCATGACTGAGCAAGAAGAGTATTTCGTCCACTTTGTGTCCTGCATCACTTGGCTGAACAATGCTTGGCGACTGCTGAACACGATTCTCACTCAGCCCGAGAACCCACTCATTGGGCCGGCCTTCCGATTCGCACTTGTCGAGTATTGCAAACCATACAAGCTATCGCATGGCATCAACAAGAAGTTTAAACTCGATACGTCGCTCATTCCGGAAGAGTATCTTACGCTTCACGAACGAATCGTCACCTCTCGCGATCAAATTCACGCTCACTCTGATATCACAGTCATGGATGCCAAACTCCATGTACACGAATTTATGGGGCAAAAATACGCCCTCATCCCACAGAACATCATCAATGTCACCGAAGAACTCCCGAATCTTCAGGAAGTTATCACACTAATTGAGGCCACACTCGACAACATGTATCTTCAGGAGAAAGTACTTGAAAATGCACTTACGCTCTGAACTCGCAGTCCAGAAGGACTGCTCAAACCTCCACAAATCATGACGCGCCCACTAACCCCAGAAATGACGCAAGCGTTGCGAGACATAATCCGCAACAAGGCAATTTCAGCCAAGGCAAATACAATCACCGGCTTGGCTAAGCGGGGACTTGCGGACTCCACCGGTGCACTAACTCACAACGGCTGGAAGCAGGCTATTGTTTTGTTACCATTGGCAGAGCAGTGCCATCATTTAGGCATTACCCATGAAAAACTGTCTGGCCTAAATTTTCAGCAAACCCCAGAGCTAGCATCGTGGCAGTATTTTGCATCATACGGTTATGCTGGCGGCTATTGCGAAGGGGGTCCAATACTTCTTCTTATTCGCTCTGCAGCTTTGAATGCATTAGCCCGCCTCAACTCCTTTGGCTCTAGGAAGGACGCCTGTACTCGATTCACGGAAGCGCAATTAACTATCCTCCATGAACACTCTGAATTAATTTTGAACGCAATTCGTTCCTCAGACACTCAGCAAGTCGCTCAGCACTTTAGTGAAATCTATAGTTCTCTCATGGTGCAGGAATGTTATCCGGGGCTAACTCCTTCAGTCATTGCTTCGCTGTTCGATACACTCGGATCAGAGCGTTTGGCACAGATCACATCTGCCATTATGGAAGCCCCTTACCTATACCGTGCCGGATGGCCTGATCTCATAATGACTAATGGCTCCGAAATGTTGTGGGCTGAAATTAAAACAACTGATCGCCTGCACATGAGCCAAATAACAACCCTTTATCGCATGAAACCACTGCTTTCTGGAAACCTTCGAGTAATACAACTCATTTCGTAGTTCAAACATGACTGGTACATTCATTTAATTAGCTTGCCAGACAGTACTATCAAGGATAAGATTATTCAAAAGCACTTAAAAGGATACCGAAATGAATGCTATTCCCGCCAATGAGCTGAAGCGCCACGGCATTGCCGCTATCGAAAAGCTGCTCGCCAATGGGCCTGTCCATGTCATAAAGCGCAACCAGCCGGTCTGCGTCGTGCTGGCTGAAGCTGAGTATGAGCGGCTGACCCGCGACGCCTTGCCTTTAACCGTTGCCGAACCGCTCTCAGTTGCTGAATGGTTCGCCCTCCCAACCATAGGCACCGCATCCAAAGAAGAGCTCGATGCTCGTCTGCAGAATGAGCGCAATGACTGGAAAGAGCAGTGATCATTTTTCTTGATGCGAATGTCATCATCTATCAGGTGGAAGGGTCTGTCAATTTCCACAACCGGGTGCTGAACACGGTGCAGGACCTTCTTCAGAAACACCCACGCGCCCGCTTTGCTGTGTCACGGCTGAGCGTGCTCGAATGTCTGGTCAAACCGGTGAGAGAAGGCTCAACTGATATCATCGACAGGTATAGAACCTTCTTTGCCGCCGGTGGTCTGCAGGTCGTCGAAGTTTCCGGTCAGGTAATTGAAAAGGCCCTCCTGCTCAGGGCGCATCAGGGGCTGAGAACTCCAGACGCAATCCAGGCAGCATCTGCTCTCTCCATGAATGGGCCGGTAGTCTTTCTCACCGGAGACAAGGCTTTTGGAAAAGTAGCCGGACTCAGCGTTAGGGTAATCGAATAAAGAGATGAAAAAACTCCCCCTCCATCGCATCTCCCAGCTCCTCTTTCTCGCCGCCTTCGTCGTGCTCTTCCTGATGACGGAGTACCGGGGGAGCGACCGGATCGTGGCCGCGGTAAACGGCTTTTTCCGCGCCAATCCGCTGACTGCTCTAAGCACGATGCTGACGACAAAAGCGTGGGTACCGCTGCTGCTGCCGGGGGTGCTGGTGCTTCTGCTCTCCCTGCTTCTCGGGAGATTCTTCTGCGGCTGGCTCTGCCCGCTAGGGACGATCCTCGATCTGGTGACCAGGCGGATAGGGAAAGCCGCCGCACCGCTGACCTTCAACCGGAGCCTCAAATACTGGCTGCTCCTCCCCCTTCTCACTGCCAGCCTCTTCAACCTGAATCTTGCCGGACTGCTCGACCCGATCGCCATCCTGCTCCGGGGACTTACCTTTTTCATCAACCCGCTGCTCGGCAATTCGGTCCGCGGCTCCTGGCGCGAGCTGTACCAACTGCTCGGCGACAATCGCGACCTCCTGGCGCCCGGCTACAAGCTGATTGCCGGCTACCTCCTTCCCTTTCGCGAAGCGCTCTATCCGCTGGCATTCACCTCCGCCGCCCTGCTCGGGATCATCATCCTCCTCGAACGCTACGGCGAGCGGACCTGGTGCCGCCATCTCTGCCCCCTGGGGACGCTCGTCGACATTGCCGCCCGCTTTTCACCGCTGGTAAAAGCACCCGAAGCCCCCTGTTCGCCCTGCCGCAAATGCGCCACTGCCTGCCCGTCCGGATTCGACCGGGAGCTCATGCAGAAAGAGGAGTGCTTCTCCTGCATGAGCTGCGTCCATGCTTGCCCGACCGGCAAAGTCGGCTTCACCTTCGGCTTTCAGGCGGAAAACACACCTTTCATGGAACGGCGCGTATTCCTCGGCGGAATCTTTTCCGGATTCATGATGGCACGCCTGCTCCGCTTCCGGGATCCGGCGAAGGAGTCGAGACTGCTCCGGCCGCCGGGCGTCAGAAGTGAAGACGAGTTCCTGAAAAAGTGTGTCAGATGCGGAGAGTGCATGAAGGTCTGTCTGCGCAGCGCACTCTACCCTGCGTTTTCACAGGCCGGGATCGAAGGGCTCTACACGCCGGTGCTGATCCCGCGGCTCGGCTACTGCGAGTACAACTGCACCCTCTGCGGCCAGGTCTGCCCGACCGGGGCGATTCCCGACCTGCCGCCGGAAGAGAAAAAACGGCAGGTCATCGGCAAGGCGGTCTTCGACAAGAACCACTGCATACCATTTGCCAAGCGGATCGACTGCATCGTCTGCGAGGAGCACTGCCCGATCCCGCAGAAAGCGATACGATCCGAGATCCAGACAATGACCGGTTTCGATGGGGTAAGCCGCAAGGTAAAAGCACCGTATGTGGTCGAGGAACTCTGCAACGGCTGCGGCATCTGCGAAAAGGTCTGCCCGCTCGAAGGGAAGGCAGGCGTAGAAGTGTTTGCGGTGAAAGACAGGACACCTCTGAAAGACAGTGCCACGATTGGCAGGACAGCACCAGCGGTCGAAGATCCATACCGATAGCTGTAAATTGAAATTTTAACATGAAAAAAATACCGAACTGGGATACTCTCGGCCTGCTGTACCTGACCCTTTGATGGTTATGGGAGTGTGAAGATGACAACTTTGAAAGCAGGACTTTTTGCCGCCCTGTCACTATTCCTCCTGGCCGGCTGCGCTGCCGCTCCGCTGAAGAAGCCGGTACCTGCGGCCCGCGGGGATTACGGTCCCGCCAGGGAGTACATCTCGGCATTGATCCGCCAGGAGATGGAGAAGCAGCAGATAACCGGCCTGAGTATCGCCCTGGTAGATGACCAGAAGGTCGTCTGGGCGGAGGGGTTCGGCTACGCTGACAAGGCCGAAGGGATTGCAGCCACCCCTGATACCATTTACCGCGCCGGCTCCATCTCCAAGCTGTTCACGGCAACTGCAGCCATGCAGCTGGTTGACGACGGAGTGCTGAACATCGACCGGCCGCTGCAGCGCTACCTGCCGGAGTTTTCGATCAAGAGCCGTTTTCCTGACGCCGCACCGATCACCCCCCGCAGCCTCCTGACCCACCATTCGGGGCTCCCGTCCGACCTGTTAAAGGGAATGTGGACCAGAAGCCCGGTATCGCTTGACGAGGAGGTGACTCTTCTGCGGAATGAGTACGCTGCCAATCCTCCCGGCTATGTCTTCGCCTACTCCAATGTCGGCATGACGCTCCTCGGCCATGCCCTGGAAAAGATCGTCGATCGCGACTTTGCGTCACATATAAGTATCTCGCTTTTTCTGCCGCTCAGGATGACCAACTCCTCTTTTTCCCCGAAAATCGACCGTTCTTCCTTGGGATCCAAAGCCTACCGGGCGAACGAGGAAGCGGTGGAGGCCCCCTTGCGGGACATTCCTGCAGGCGGGTTGAACACGTCGGTGCTCGATCTTTCCCGCTTTATCTCCATGGTTTTCGGAGGTGGCTGGTCAAATCAACGGCAGGTTCTGAAAACCGAAACAGTGGCCGAAATGCTCCGCCCACAGAACAGCCAGGTCCCGCTCGATCTCTCTTTCCAGGTCGGCCTTGGCTGGATGCTCGGCAATACCGGCGGAATAGACATCAAAAATGCCGGTCCGGTCGCCCATCACTCAGGAGCGACCCTTTACCACCGCAGTCAGCTGGTTATCCTCCCGGAGCAGAAACTGGGGGTGGTAGTGCTGGCCAACTCTGCTTCTGCCGGTAAGCTGGTCAGCAGTGTGGCCACGGAAACGCTGAAACTCGCTCTCGAAGCCAAATCCGGGATCACCCAGCCGTCCCCGCAACAGCCACTGCAAGCTGTGCGCAAGGAAGACATCAAAACCCCGGAAAGCAAAGAGCAGCAGATGCTTGCCCTTGAAGCCAAGTACGGTGCTGCCCAGCTGATACGGAAGCAACAACCGGTAAAAAATGACAAGGAAGAGAGGAAACCGCTGACCCAGGAGGAGTTGAAGGCCTATGAGGGTCGCTACGACACCATCGTCGGCCTGGTCGAGGTGAGAAAAAAATCGGATTATCTGGAAGCCGGGCTGTTCAACCGGACCGTGCGCCTTGTCCCCCGGCCTGACGGACTTCTGGAGATGAACTACAAATTTCTCGGACTTTTCCCGGCAAGTCTGGGCAAACTGGACCACATTTACATCGACCGGGAGATGGTGACCGGTCGCAATATCCTCAAGGTTGTCATTGACGGCAGCGAGTTCCTCGCCGGCGAGCAGCTGAAACCGGCGCCGGTCCCGGATAAATGGCAGCAGCGGTCGGGAGAGTACGAAATCATCAATGCCGGTGACGACACCGTCCTGGTGGATAAAATCCGCTTGCGCTATGAAGATGGTCTCCTCACAGCGGAGTACACCATGCCGATCTTTACCGATCAGACCCTGAGCCTGGCCCTGGCGCCGCTTTCCGAGACGGAAGCGGTGATCTGCGGCCTTGGGCGCGGTAAGGGCGAGACGGTCAGGGTTGTTACACAGGAAGGGCAGGAACTCCTTGCCTATTCGGGCTACCTGCTGCGGAAAAAAGCGGATTGAAACATGATCTGCTACCGCCGGACAGAAATTTTCCTGCCAGTACCTTGTAACTCTTATTCTTTCGCAGCAAACCCCTCCAAACCTCCCCTTGTCAGGGGAGGCTAAAAGGCTTCCCCCCTGACAAGGGGGGACTGAGGGGGGTTAGATTTAGATGTTCCATAGTGACTAGTTGACTCCTGGATGACACCTGTTAAATAGCATTTATACTGGAAGGGATGGAATTTTCGGAGATAAAAGGTAGGCACCATGATAACGGAGAACGTCAAGCGTTTTATCGAGAAGACGAAGTATGCAGTTGTTGCCTCGGCGGACAGCCTCGGCCGGCCCCACCTCGCTGCCGGCAGTGACCTGAGGGTGCCTGACCCGCAGCACCTGGTCCTTGAAGCCTGGTTCTGCGTTACAACTCTGCAAAATGTGACAACTAACCCCCGGGTAGCGATTATCATCACTGATCCGGTTTCCTGTAACGGTTATCAACTGCTCGGATGCGTCGTAAAAAATGAGGGGATTGCCATGATTGACGGCTACGCCCCTGAAGCGGAAGCGCCCGGGACTCCCCAGGTGGAATCCCGGCTGGAAGTGCGGATTGACACGCTGATGGCCTTTTCAGCGGGAGTTCATAGCGATCTGCCCATGGAGGATCTGCCCTAGATCCCCCATGCAGCTGCTGCTTTATGGCCGGGTCATCTTTTCCGGCCTCACAAGTTCGTCAAACTCCTCTTCGTTCAAATATCCCGACTTCAGGCAGGCCTCTCGAAGAGTCAACCCTTCATGCAGCGCAGTATGCGCGATCTCCGCAGCCCTGTCATAGCCGATGCGCGGCGCAAGGGCAGTCACCAGCATCAGCGAGTTGTCGAGATGCTTTTTTATCTGCTCCAGGTTGACGGTCAGGCCATCCAGAAGATGGTCGGTAAAGGAGTTGCAGGCATCGGCCAGCAGGGTTACGGATTGCAGGAAATTATAAATCATCACCGGCTTGAATACGTTCAGCTCGAAATTCCCCTGCGACCCGGCGAATGCTATCGCGGCATTGTTCCCGTGAACCTGGACTGCAACCATGGTCATCGCTTCACACTGCGTCGGGTTTATCTTTCCCGGCATGATGGATGAACCCGGCTCGTTCTCCGGAATCTGAAACTCTCCCAGCCCGCAGCGCGGACCGGAAGCAAGCCAGCGGATATCATTGGCAATCTTCATGAGCGATGCGGAGAGTGTCGTTACGGCACCATGGGCAAAGAGAAGCTCGTCATGGGCAGAGAGTGCGGCAAACTTGTTCGGATGCGAGCGAAAGGGAAGACCGGTATGTTCTGCAATCTTTGCCGCCATCATTTCAGCAAAGCGCTGCGGGGCGTTCAATCCTGTCCCTATAGCCGTCCCTCCGATGGCAAGATCGTACAGTCCGTCAACCGTGAGGTTAATCCGTTCGATGTCCCGCTCCATCAAGCTCGCCCAGCCGGACATCTCCTGCCCGACCGTCAGAGGTATGGCATCCTGCAGGTGAGTACGCCCCATCTTGACTACATCGGCAAACTCTCCCCCCTTGGCAACGATTGCCGTATGGACCCTGCGGACAGCCGGAATCAGACTGTCATGAACGGCAGTTGCAGCAGCGATATGCATGGCAGTCGGGAAAGTGTCGTTGGAAGACTGCGACATGTTGACGTGATCGTTCGGGTGGATCGGGCTCTTGCTTCCCGTGACTCCGCCACAGATCTCTATGGCGCGGTTCGAGACGACCTCGTTCACGTTCATATTGCTCTGCGTACCGCTGCCTGTCTGCCATACCGGCAGAGGGAAATGATCGTCAAGCGCTCCGGAAATGACCTCTTCGGCCGCCCGGATTATCAGTTCCCCTTTATCCTGAGGTAAAATCCCCAGCTCCATGTTTACCGTAGCAGCAGCTTTCTTCAGGAGCCCCAGCGCCCGAACGACTCCCAGCGGCATTCGCTCGCTCCCGATCCTGAAATGGACCAGCGACCTCTGGGTCTGCGCCCCCCAGTAAACTTCAGCCGGGACCTCGATCTTCCCCATGCTGTCCGATTCGATGCGAATTTTTCTATTCCCTGACTGTTCCGTCATGCCGCAATCCTCCAGGCTGTTGAAATCCTATCAGCAAAATTATAACAGATCATCGGTCTGAGTCGCTAAAGGCCGGGAAAGCGATATGGTCATGTATTTTCCTGAATTTTTCAGACGACAGATCTGGAGCCGCTGATGGCTGTTATCACCACCGTAATGTCTCCGGAAGGACGACGAATCGTAACCTCGTCGTCTACCTTTTTCTGAAGCAGTGCCTGACCTACCGGGGAATCTACGCTTATCCGGCCGGCTGCCACATCAAACTCGTCCGCTCCGACAAGCTGGTAGCAGCGTTCGTTTCCGTCCTCGTCCTCGTAGGTAACCCAGCAGCCGAAAGAGACAGAATGCGGGTTTACCGGAGGAGCCGCCACCTTCAGAAGTTTCAGCCTCCCTCCCAGGTGCTTCAGTTTACGGTCGATCTCCCGAAGCCTTTTCTTGCCGTAGATATACTCGGCATTTTCCGAACGATCACCTTCGGCAGCAGCTTCGGAAACCCCCTGAACCACCTTTGGGCGCTCCACCCTCCAGAGATGGTCGAACTCTTCCTGCAATTTGATCAGCCCTGCGGCTGTGATCAGGTTAGTCATTACAGCTCCTTAGACAGTAAAAATTACCTTAAACAGAAAAAAGTTGTAACATGAAAAATTCGCCGCTACAGGTATACTATGAAAAGCTCATAAACGGAAGGATTGCCACCGATGCCAACAGCAAGCAAAAGAAAGAAGATTTACAGTCCCGGTCTAACGAATGCACCGGCGCTGGCCATGGACATTGACGGCCTTGTCCGCGGTTTCCGCCATTACTTCACACACAGTCTAGGACAGGATAAATACTGCCGATCGGCCCACTATCATTATCTGGCACTGGCACTTACCGTGCGCGACCGCCTGATGGAGCGCTGGAAAAATACCCGCTACGCCTACGAGGAGAGTGACTGCAAACGCGGCTATTATCTCTCTCTGGAGTTCCTGATGGGACGAACCCTTGGCAATGCCGCCCTGAGTCTGGGGATTACAGGGAAGATAAGCGATGCCCTGCACTCTGTAGGGCTTGAACTTGAGGATCTGGTCGAAGCCGAACAGGATGCGGGACTGGGGAACGGAGGTCTGGGCAGACTTGCAGCCTGCTTTCTGGACAGCTGCGCCACCCTCCAGCTCCCGGTATCCGGTTACGGCATAAGGTATGAATACGGGATGTTCCGCCAGCGGATCGAACATGGCAGACAGGTCGAGGAGCCGGATCACTGGCTGCGCGGCAGCAACCCGTGGGAGCTGTCAAGACCCGAGTACAGTCAGAAGGTTCATTACGGAGGGTGGAGCGAATTTTACCATGATGCCTCCGGAAAGCCGTGTATCCGCTGGGTCGATACGCTCGATGTCCTCGCAGTCCCGTATGACATCCCTATCCCCGGCTATATGAACGGGACGGTCAACACGCTCAGGCTATGGAAGGCTGCGGCGACTGATGAGTTCGATCTTGGCGAGTTCAATGCCGGGAGCTATCCGGAATCAGTTGCCACGAAAAATGCCGCAGAAAACATCACCATGGTCCTCTATCCGAACGATGCCAGCGAAAACGGCAAGGAGCTGCGGCTGAAGCAGCAGTATTTTCTGGCATCGGCAAGCCTTCAGGATATCCTCGCCAGGTGGATGGTGGTCAAAAAAGGAGACTTCTCGGAATTTGCCGATAAAAATGTCTTTCAGCTCAACGATACCCATCCGAGCTGTGCAGTGCCGGAGCTGATGCGCCTCCTCATGGATGAGCACGGGCTGGAGTGGGACAGGGCCTGGGAAATCACTCGCAAGACCATGGCGTACACAAACCACACCCTTTTGCCGGAAGCGCTCGAAAAATGGCCGCTGGATCTTTTCAGAAGGCTCCTGCCCCGCATCCTCGACATTATCCTTGAGATCAATGCCAGGTTCCTGGCAGAAGTAGCCAATCGCTGGCCGAACGACCTTGAGCGTCAGCGCCGGATGTCGATCATAGAAGACGGTCAAGTTCCGCAGGTCAGGATGGCATACCTGGCGATAGTCGGCAGCTTTTCCGTCAACGGCGTCGCTGCCCTGCATTCGAAACTTCTTGCAGAGGGTCTTTTCAAGGACTTTTATGAACTCTGGCCGAAACAATTCAATAACAAGACAAATGGTGTAACACCCCGCCGCTGGCTCTCCTGGTGCAATCCCGAGCTTCGTCGTCTCCTCGATGATACCATCGGTCAGGATTGGGTAAGGGATCTGAAGCAGATCTCAGCCATAGCTCCGCTGGCCGGGGATCAGGAATTTCGCAGCCGCTGGCAGGGTGTGAAGCGAAAAAACAAGGAACGGCTTGCCGCTTTTGTTCTTGAAGAGTGCGGGGTTGCTTTCGATCCCGACTCGCTTTTCGATGTACAGGTCAAAAGGATTCATGAGTACAAGCGCCAGCTCCTCAACACTCTTCACGTCATTCACCTGTACGACCGGATAAAACGGGGCGATACAGCAGGATGGACAAACCGCTGCGTTCTGATCGGCGGCAAGGCTGCGCCGGGCTACTTCATGGCAAAACTTATCATAAAGCTGATCAACAATGTCGCCCATGTGGTGAACAGCGATCCGGAAGTCGGCTCCCGGCTGAAGGTGGCATTCCTGCCTAATTACAGGGT
>JBGQLM010000039.1:0-30069 GCA_041500085.1 Geobacteraceae bacterium | reverse complement strand
GCCCGAATACTTCTGCAGCAGTCGGGTCTGATCCTGATCTCCGTATATACCGGCCACGATGGCGGTGAAGAGGAGTGGGCAGCGGTGAAAGGGTGGTGCAAAGAACTCCCTCCGCACGAGTTCAATGTCTGGCAGTCGCGCCAGCTCAACAGGGGGGCGACGGCGCCGTTCCTGGTCGTTGTGGAGAAAATGCCGTTTTAGTTAATGTTTGTAAATGTAGGGATAAAGAGTCAGGGATGAGTTGAACTGTCGCGGCAACTTCCGGTATAGTTACCTATAGACAACCGGTGTGACAAGGAGGATGGAAACGGACGATATGAAACATACAGAGTTTACACGGCCCGAAGCGCAAGGGGCGACCCAGTTAGTAAAAAGCCAGCAGGAGGAGCTCCTCTCAACCAGGGAGCTGATCCGGCAACTTCTCAATGCTGTGCCGATGCCGCTTCTTGTCATAAACAGGGCCTGGCAGGTCGTCTATGCAAATACCGCCGTCCTCGAAATGCTGGCGACTTCCGGGACAACCGCTATTTCGGGTCTCAGGGAGGGGGAGGAGTTCCACTGTATCCACGGGCGCCCGGACGAGGGGGAAGATGCAGCGCCTTCGTGCCGGATTTGCGGTGTTGCCAGGGCGGTGGCGGTTGCCCTGAATGGCGAGGGGACCATCCGTGACTGCCGGCTCACATGCGATCTGGCCGGGGAGGCACATTCACTGGACTTGCGGGCCTGGGCAACGCCGCTCACCATCGGCGAGGAGACCTTGTCTGTTCTGGTTCTGGCGGATATCAGCCATGAAAAACGTCGCGTCCTCCTGGAGAATGTCTATTTCCATGATCTCCTCAATACCTTGACCGGTATCCGCGGGTTGCTCGACGTGCTGTCGCACTCGGATGTCACGGAGCGCCCCGAGATCTGTGGTTCCCTTGACAGGATGACGCTTCGCTCAATAGAAGAGATCGATGCTCTCAGGCTCCTTACCCAGGCCGAAGATTGCTCGCTTCAGGTGGTCTGGGCAGATCTCGGTGCCGGCTCGTTGCTGGAAGAGATTGTGGCCACTCTCAGTTGTCATCCGTCAGCCAGAGGAAAAAGGGTTATCCTGGATAAGGAAATGATGGACGTCACTTTTCGTTCCGACAGGCGACTTTTGCGCCGGGTGGTGGAAAATATGCTCCTGAATGCACTGGAAGCTACTGATGACGGAGGGAGCGTCACTCTGGGGTGCTGGCAGATTTCGAGTCATGTAAACTTCTGGGTGCACAACGACGCCTGGATGCCGGACGAGATCCAGCTCCAGGTTTTTCAGCGCTCATTTTCAACCAAGGGTCAGCAGCGGGGGATCGGCACTTACAGCATCAAGCTCCTGAGCTCGCACATACTCGGTACCGTGAACTTTACCAGTTCGCCCGAGAGAGGCACGGTATTTCAGGCGTCATTCCCGCTCAGACCTCAGCTGTGAGAGGAGGGAAGCGTCCTTCATTTATTTGATGTCCTTCTGCTTCTCTTTACGTTGTTTTTCGAGTTCCTGAAATAATCGATGTGACGTGAGGGTCACCGCTGATGTGTCTATATCCCTTACAAATCGATCAACCCTCAATATGCCGAGCTGATCTGCCAGCTTGCAGTTCACTTGATTGTACGATTTTCCCGCAGGACTGGTGACCGTACTGTCGGTACATTTAAGTTCGGTATTTTTGGAAATAACTGCCTTACGCACTTCGTTGAAGCTTTCCGAGGAGAAGAAAAACATGAGCTCGTCCAGTTTGCCCTCGTAAAACTCCAGTCTAACGGGAAATTTGCCGGGCACATCTGCGATCGTGAAGTCATTTACAGGTAATGCCCCGAATTTCTTCTCAATTTCGGCTTTCGTCATGCCGAGACGCAGCCCTTTAATTTCAATTCCTTGTGCAAAAGCAGTGGCAGAACAGATTGTTGCCAATAATATTAATGAAGTGATGATAGCCGGTTTTTTCATAAATCACCTCCGTTTCACTATGTTGAGCTGTCAAAGGGACAGATAAATTCGGTTATGCTGACGGGTTAACAAAGACCGTAATCTTTGAAATGGCTTGAATACTTCATATCAGTTCCCAGTATGTGATTCTGCAGCCACTCCTTGAGAAATTCCAATATTTCAATTGTGAAAACAAACCCGGCTTCTTCCACCCGCCCCTTTAAATCAAGGGCTTTAGATGTGAATTGGTCGTGTTCTATCTTGTGCTGGGGATAACCGGAATAATTGAATTTCTGCATGTACCTTTCTTCTGTTTCAAAATGAGTTTTTGCATAACTTACCATTGAATAAATTATTTCTTTCTGTGCTTCACGACCTTTCTGGGCAATGTGTGCATCATGCAAGGTATTAAGCATGTCAATCAACGTTTTGTGTTGATCATCGATTTCCTTTACCCGGACGCTGAAAGTATCTGACCACTGAAAAAAAGCCATGTTCGTCTTCCCCCATTATTTATTATCCAAAATCCCGGTTTCATCTCAGGTCGCATATTCCGGGAGAATGATTATCATCGAGGATACCATGATCTAATTAAAGTGCAATATTCCGCTCAACCGAATTTTATCAGAAACGCGCCAGCCAGGATGAGCAGGGCCGAGGCGAGACGTATCCTGCCGAATGATTCCCCGAGAAAGATCACCCCGATCAGCACTCCGACCAGGATGCTTACCTGTCGTATCGGTACTGCATAGCTCATTGGCGAGAGCTTTAGTCCGAAGCGGAAAGTGAGGAACGAGGCCATCATGATCGGTCCGCTCAGAAGGATGAGCCGCCAGTTTTCCTGCAATTCGGCCCCGATCTGCCGGCGGTACTTCACACGCGCAAGGTTGGCGGTCATCAGCAACAGCATGACAATGACCATTATCCAGGTGAAGTAAAGCGGCGAATAAAGGGTTACTCCGGCCTTATCCAGCATGGCGCCGAACGAGTAGATAAATCCTGCCCCGAGAGCAGCCCGTACAGAGCTGTCCTTCAGGTTGCCGAACGGCCGCAGGATCTCGGCGAGGCTGAAGCTTTGCATCTGCACCGTATATGCCCCTAAAATTACCAGCGCAATTCCGCACCCGCCGAGCAGTGACAGCTTTTCTCCCATGAGCAGCCCTCCCCAGATCGGCACATAGACCATGGAAGTCTGGCAGAGCGGATAGGTGAGGGAGAGGTCGCCGGAACGATAGGCTCTGCCGGTGAGAAGGTGATACAGGACAAAGCAGGCGCCGCCTGCAGAGCCGATGAGGACTATTTTGAGGTCGGGAACCGGTACCGGACCGGGGATAAATGGCATAATCAGCGAGAAGAGCAGGCCGGAGCAGACGAACATCCACCAGATGAAAACCGTCTTGTGGCGACTCTGTTTTACAAGCAGGTTCCAGATGGCGTGCATTACGGAGGAGAGGAGTATAAGTGTGAAGGCCAGGTTACTCATTGAACCGACTATAGCGAAAAGATAAAATTTTAGCGAGAATAAAAATATTGCATATTTTGGTGTTGTACAGCGGCGATTCGATCAGTCAGCGCTTATCCTTTGTTCAAGTGAAGATTAGTGATATGGTATCGATTATCATTAACAACTTTCAGTAACGGAAACAGCCAATATGCCCGAATCAAAGCATCCTTTTCAGACCCTGACGCCGAGCTTTATCATGGATGCCGTGGAAAGCCAGGGCTTCAGCTGCGACTGCCGCACCTTCGCTCTCAACAGCTACGAGAACCGTGTCTACCAGGTGGGGATCGAAGACGGTCACCCGCTCATCGCCAAGTTTTACCGTCCAAACCGCTGGAGCGATGAGCAGATCATAGAGGAGCACAACTTCTGCTTTGAGCTGCAGGAGCACGAGCTGCCTGTGGTAGCCCCTTTGGTCAATACACGGGGAGAGAGCCTGTTTCACCACGGGATCTTCCGCTTTGCCCTCTACCCGCGCCAGGGGGGGCACGCCCCGGAGTTTGATAACCTGGACAACCTGCTGATTCTCGGCCGGATGCTCGGCCGGATCCATGCCATCGGCTCGGTGCGGCCGTTTAGCCATCGTCCGGTACTGGATATCCAGAGTTTCGGTTACGCCAGCTGCGACCTGATCCGGGAGCGCTTCATCCCGGCCGAATACCGGGAGAGCTACACAGCCCTGACCGACCAGTTGCTGGCAGCCATCGAAGCCATTCTGGCCGGGGCAGGTTCTATCCGCTATATCCGGGCCCATGGCGACTGTCACGCCGGCAACATCCTCTGGCGGGACGGGGCGCCTCATTTCGTCGATTTCGACGATGCCCGGATGGCACCGGCGGTGCAGGATCTCTGGATGATGCTCTCCGGCGAAAGGCCTCGGCAGACCGCCCAGCTGGCCGAACTGATCGAAGGCTACAATGAGTTTTGCGATTTCAATCCCCGCGAGCTCCAGCTGATAGGCGCTCTGCGCGCCCTGCGGATGCTCCACTACAGTGCCTGGCTTGCCCGGCGCTGGGAAGATCCGATCTTTCCCCGCACCTTCCCCTGGTTCAACACCGTCCGTTACTGGGGCGAACAGGTACTGGAGCTGCGGGAACAGCTGGCGGCCTTGAGTGAGCCGCCGCTGGAGCTGCCGTAAAGTGGGAGGGACAGGCCTCAATCGTAGGGGCGAGTCATGACTCGCCCAATCGGGCGACGCATGCGTCGCCCCTACACCAGGGTTTATATGTAGCCGCGAAACAATAATCAATTTCAATCGCATTGCCCATTTTTCCGGAAAGATGGTATTGTTGACAGAATGAAGCGACTGATTTTCTCCATAACCATGATCGCTGCCGCTTGCAGCAGCAGGGATGGGCAGGCGGATATCTACCGCTATGACGGCGATGACGAGGTGGTCTCCTTTACCGATAGCCCCAATGACAAGCGCTACCAGCTGGTCATGAAAGAGCAGTCCCGCAGCATCAAGAGCGGCAAAAACGGCAAAGGGAACTATCTGTCTGGGCCGAGAAAGCTGGATAACAGCTCATCCCAGCCGATCGAGAAGAGCGATGACCTGTCCAAAACCCTGCCGATCCAGGGGATCATCACTTCACAGACCGGATTCAGAACCGACCCGTTCGATGGCAAGCTGAAACATCATAACGGTCTCGATATTGCCGCACCCAGCGGCACGCCGGTCAAACCGGTGGCACCGGGAACCGTCATCTACAGCGGCTGGAAAAGCGGCTACGGCAACACGGTCATCCTTGATCACGCAGATGGCATGAAAACCGTTTATGCCCACCACTCAAGCAATAGCGTCACTGTCGGGGAGACGGTGGACACGAGCACGGTCATCGCCCTGTCCGGTTCGACCGGACGTTCGACCGGTCCGCACCTCCATTTCGAAGCCTGGCAGGGCGATGCGAACATTACCCAGCAGTTCATGCCGGGCGGCCACTCCGGAGTTCATCCCGCAACGCTTGCAAATGCCCCCATACGCCGCCTTCTTCAGGAGGACGGCACCATTCTCTTTACCAATCTGCGCTGATCATCACTTGTTACTGTTTTCCGGCGGTCCGACAAACTCCGGCAGGGGAGAAGGCAACGGCTGCAGTGGTTCGCCGTTGTGCATGGGACAGTACTCGGTCGGCTGGGTCCCGGCAAGGTAGTACTCGTCACGCTTTTCCGGGCAGCCTGTTTTTGCCGCAAATCCGGTAGCCGGGTCTATCGTCATTCTGACAACCGTTTCCGGCTGTGTGAAATCGATTGCTGGTCTGGCTGCCAGCGCGGGACGCATGAACTTCTCCCAGATCGGCGCCGCAACCGCGCCGCCGGTAAAGCCCTTTCCACCCGGTCTGGGCAGATCGTACCCGACCCAGATGCCGGTTACTACCTGCGGCGTATAGCCGATGAACCAGGCGTCACGGTAATCATCGGTGGTGCCGGTCTTGCCGGCGGCCGGACGCTGCTGACTGAAAGCTTTTAACGATTTGGCGGTACCGTACACCATGACGTCCTTAAGCATGCTGGTTGCGACGAAGGCGGTATCCGGGGAGAGGGCCGGAGCGACCAGCGGCGGATTTTCCGTCATTGTCTGATGCTTGCGGTCGAAAATCCGGATAATGGCCCGTGCTTCGGAACGCAGCCCTGCGTTGGCCAGCGGGGAATAGGCCTGTACCAGCTCATTCAGCGTGACCTCTTCGGTGCCGAGGGCCAGTGAGAGGTCATTGGAGGCGGTCAGCGGCAGCCCGAGCCTGCCGCTAAAACCGGTAAAATATGGGGCACCGATAGTTTCCAGCAGTTTCACCGTGATGACATTGTTGGAGTGAGCAAGGGCCTGCCTGAGCGAGAGAGCCCCGTACTGCTCCCGGCCATAGTTGAGCGGCGTCCATACAGCACCGTTCCCCTTGTTGTAGGAGACCGGCGAATCGTCCCAGATACTGCTGCTGGTAATCCCTTTTTCCAGAGCCGCGGCATAGATCAGCGGCTTGATTGACGAGCCGGGCTGGCGCTTGGCATACAGGGCGCGGTTATAGCTGCTCTTGCTGAAGTCCACTCCACCGACCACTGCCAGCAGGTCCCCGGTAGCGGTATCCAAACTCACCAGCGCTCCCTGCAGCTCGGGTGAATGTCGTTTGACCCCGTCACGCAGGGTTTTTTCCGCCAGTTTCTGCAGGTTCAGGTCCAGTGCTGCGGTTACCTCAATTCCCCCCTGTTCGGTGATCTCTTTGCCGAAGCGTTCAACCAGTTTGCCCTTGATATGGGCCAGATAATATGGGGCCTGTGTCGGCTGGGTGTAGTTTACCCGCTGGTTTCGGAGCTGCTTTTTCTGCTTGGGAGTGATCATTTTGAGATCCTCCATCCGCTTGAGGACGATGTCCCGCCGGCCCGTGACTTTGGCCGGCTCTCCCAGCGGGTTGTAGCGGCCCGGATTTTTCGGCACCCCGGCCAGCATCGCACATTCGGCTTCGGTCAGCTCTTCAGGGTATTTGTCAAAATAGAACCGGCTGGCCTGGGCAATCCCCCAGGCGCCGTTGCCGTAATAGATTTCGTTGAAATACATCTCCAGGATCTGTTTCTTGCTGTACTTCTGCTCGAGATCCAGAGCCATGACCCCTTCCGTGATTTTGCGGTCAATGGATTTCTCGCCGGACAGGTACTTGTTCTTGATCAACTGCTGGGTGATGGTCGAACCGCCTTCGGCCAGCCTCCCTTTCACCACATCCTTGACCAGCGCCCGGGCGATGCCGCGGACGTCGATGCCGCCGTGCTCGTAAAAACGGGAATCTTCGACTGCCACAAGCGCTTTCTGCAGGAAATCCGGAATCCGCTCGATGGGAGTCCAGTATCTCGTTTCCGGCAGAATCCGGCCGACGAAACGTCCTTCCCGATCAAAGACCTTGATGGAGGTGTAACCGGACGTGAGGAGAGGGTAGGCGGCGATATTTTCCTGGGCGAGGGCAATGGGGGTGGAGCTTAAGGCCAGGATAAGAAGAGTAGTCGCAAAGGTGATCCGTTTATTAGGAAAACTAGAAAAATATGAAGGCAAAGCTATTGTTGCTCCTTTACAGATAATTGATCGGGAGAAAGAAATATTTGCGGCTAAGTTCTAGGGCTCTTTGCGGGAAATCGCCTGAATCCGGGAGATGTGTTTCCGGTCAAAAGAATAAAGCTCCGTAATCCCTTGTTTTTCCATCACTGCGGCTATGTAGCCGTCGATAAAATCGATATTTTTTGTTTCGTAATGCTCCAGAGCCCGTGCCACCAGAGCAGCGTTGAGTACGTCAAGCCCTGACGTGGCAAGAATGGCCCTGATCAACGGTGCGACAGCGGCGCTCTTCATACCATAGGAAGATTCCAGCACCCATACAACCTCCGCTATTACCATCTCTGCAGTAACCAGCCGAATCTTGCCGCTGGCAGCTTCCTTGAGCAGCAGCTCGACCCGTTCGGCTTTAGCCTTATCATCGTTGGTCAGATAGCGGATAAAGAGGTTGGTGTCTACAAAACACGCCGTCATTTCATCTCCTCAACCACCCTCTTAGCGACAGCAGCCTTGGCCCGGGCTCTCTCCTTGGGAAAATCGCCTTTCCCCACAGACGGGACAGCCCCGCGCAGATCCAGAAGCGTCTTGACCGGCGCGATCAAGACCCTTTCGCCGTCCAGAACAAAATCCAGCTTGTCGTTGGTGCGGATGTGAAGAAGATCGCGAATCTCTTTCGGAATGGTGACTTGCCCCTTGGATGTGACCGTGGCCAGCATATTTCTTACCTCCACTTAAATTCTTACTTATGATTATAGGTAAGGACTAAAGGGGTGTCAATGTTTAATAAATGAGGGCGCTGATGAAAGGAATAAGTGTGGAATCAGTGAGGGGGCGTTGCTAAGAGCGGGCAATGCCGAGCTGCAAGGGACTGAAAGCTAAGCGGGTGAAGCAGTCTCAGTACGCCAGATCAAAGGCGTTTACTATATGCTCTATCTGATGTGAGTAGCTGTTTTCAAGCAGGATGGCGATAACATCGAAGCGGGCCGGGGTGTCGTGCAGGCGGTTCTTCGAGAGCCATGTGAGGGCGGCCTTGCTGATCTGCCTCTGCTTGAACGGGGTCACGGCAAGCTGTGGGACGCCGTAGGTTAGGGTCCGGCGGCTTTTTACTTCGATAAAGACGATGGTCTTGCCGTCCTTGGCGATGATGTCTACTTCGCCCCCCTTGCAGCGGAAGTTGCGCTCGACGATCTTCAGGCCTTTTCGCTCCAGAAAGGCTGCTGCCAGCTCCTCGCCTCGATTGCCGATGCCGGCGTTCTCATGACCTTTCCCTTGAGGAGCGGGGGTGCATGACTTTTCGGGTTCGCTATTTCCCCCAGTCACGGGAGTACCTGAAGTCCCGGTCGATCGTCCGGTTGGATACCTTGGCAATGATCGGCAGTCTGCGCTTGAAGTGGGAGTTCATTATCTTTTCCCTGATGGTGGCGATGAATTCGGGAGAAAACCCCTCTTTTACGAGCTCTTCATCGGTCATCCGGAGGTCGACCATCCGGTACATCAGCTCATCCACCTCCCGGTAGGTGAAGCCGAGTTCCTGCTCGTCCGTCTGCCCGGCCCAGAGATCGGCCGAGGGCTTCTTGTCAATGACTTCGCGCGGGACATCCATCTCTTCGGAAAGCTGCCAGATCTGGCTCTTGTACAGGTCGCCGATCGGATTGAGAGCGCTTGCCATGTCGCCGTACAGGGTGCCGTAGCCGAGCAGCAGCTCGGTCTTGTTGCTGGTGCCGAGGACAAGCGCACGGTGGAGCGCGGAGTGGTCGAAGAGGATGGTCATCCGCTCGCGCGCCATCTTGTTGCCGCGGCGCATGTTGTCGGCATCCGGGAACATATCGAAGTAGGCATCGACCATCGGGGTTATCGGCACTACCGAATACCGGACTCCGCAGGCCTCTGCCACGACCCGGGCATGCGCCTCGCTCTCCGGGTTGCTGGTCCGGTAGGGCATGCAGACGGCGTGGACATTCTCGGGGCCGAGCGCCTCTGCGGCCAGAAAAGCGACCAGCGCCGAGTCGATCCCCCCGGACAGGCCCAGCACTCCTTTGGTAACCCCGGTTTTGCAGACCTCTTCGCGGATGAAGTCGACAAGTATCTTTCTGAGCAGTTTCGTATTTACAGACAGCCGGCTCAAGAGCGCCCCCTTTCGGATTCGATAAGCTGAAGTTCCCGGATGGTGAGTGGCAGGTTTTCATCCCGCATGAGTGGAGAGAGAATCCGCTCCCGGCGCAGTTCCCCTTCTGTCATGATTGCCGTGACAAAATCCTCTTCCAGGAGCTTTGCCCTGGAAAGCGAGGTCCCGCAGGGTCCGACAGCCTCGGAGCCGCCCCAGAAATTGATGCCGTCCTCGTAGCCCACCCGGTTGCAGTACAGGATACGGGCGTTCAGAAAGGTCGCTGTTGTTGCATTCAGCCGCTGCCATGCAATGGTCGAACCGAGGCGCTCATCATCGGTCAGCCCCCGTCCGGGACTGCTGGAGAGGCAGACGATGGTCGTGGCTCCCTGCATGGCCAGGATATACGGCGCCGAGAGGTGCCAGAGGTCTTCGCAGATGAGTATGCCGATCCTGCCGAAGCGGCTGTCGAAGGCCCGGAACCTGTCACCACGCGCCAGGTAGCGCTGCTCGTCGAACAGGCCATAGGTCGGGAGGTAGACCTTGCGGTGCACGTGGACGATCTCTCCTCGGTCCAGAAAGACGGAGCTGTTGAAGAAGCGGTAGTCGGAAGTAGCTTCGACGAAGCCGACCGCAATTGCAATATCTTTCGAAAGGTTTTTCAGCCGGGAGATTTCCGGGGAGTCGAGAGAGATGGCAATGTCAGGGACGAGATCCTTCAGGAAGTAGCCGGTGAGAGCCAGTTCCGGGAACACGACCAGATCGCTCCCCGCTTTTCTGGCGCGATAGATATTCTCTTCGATGGTTTCGAGATTCTCGGGAAGGCAGCCGAGTTTCGGCTTGATCTGCGCCAGCGAGGCGGTGAAATCCATGGGCAGCTCCTTGGGGCTGTTTTTTGAGAAAATAGCACAGTGGCGCGGTCAATGCAATTCAGCTGATGATATCTTCCCCTGAATCCGTGACGGTGAGAGCCGTATCGAACGGAAACAGCCGGGGCACATGGCCAGATGTTGCCACAATCCCCAGTGTCGCTGATCTTCATCGCTGTTGAACAAACCGCCGTTGCCGCAGAAGCAGAGGCGTTGCAGTGAGAGACGACTCTCACTGTCATGGATTCAGATCTTCCAGATATTCAGATATTTTTGCTCCTTGCGGCCTTTCCTTCCCGGTGGTAATCTCCAGCAATATGTTCAAGCCCCTGCTGCCATATCTGTTTCTTCTTCCCGCCACAGTCTACTCCATTCTTACTCTTTACTGTGCAGCCAGGTTTTTCCGCCGTCCGATTCCAGCCGGGCCCAACCGGCCGCCGATCACGATTCTTAAACCGTTGAGGGGGTGCGATCTTGATACCTTCGAGAACTTCGCCTCTTTCTGCTGCCAGGAGTATCCAGAGTTCCAGATAGTCTTTGCGGTCTCTGATGCAGACGATCCTGCCATCCCGATTATCCGGCGGATCATCGAGAGCTACCCGTTGGTGCCGATCGATCTGGTCGTAGATCCTAGCGTCTGCGGTGAGAACAGGAAGGTCTGCAATCTGCTGAACGGTTTCAGGATGGCACGCTATGACATCATCGTAATTTCTGACAGTGATATCAGGGTCGGACCGGATTATCTGACAAACCTCGCCGGCTATTTTGCCGATCCGGAAACCGGTCTGGTGACCTCTCTCTACCGGAGCAGCCGGGTGCACGGGGCCGTTACTGCATTGGAAGCGCTCGGTTTCACGGCAGAGATGATACCCAATGTCCTTGCCGCCGAAAAGCTCGAAGGGCTCTCTTTTGCGCTGGGTGCTTCCATGGCGGTAAGGCGCAAGGCCCTGGAGAGCATCGGCGGTTTCCGCGCCCTGGTCGACTATCTGGCGGATGATTATCAGCTGGGCTACCAGATTCACCGTGCCGGGTGGCGCATAAAGCTTTCAGGCGATTTCGTCGAGAGTGTGCTCGGTAAGGAGAACTTCTCGTCGATTCTGTCACGGCAGATCAGATGGTGCAGGACGATGAGGGTCTCAAGGCCTGGCGGTTACCTGGCTTCGGGAATAGTTCATCCGGTCACGGGGCTGGTCATCTTTCTGCTGGCAGTGGACTTTACTGTTCTGACGTTTGTTTCTGCCGTGCTCTATTATCTGATCCGCGCCAGGATTGTGACGGTCTTCAGCAGGTTTTTCGTCCGGGACAATCTCTGTCCGAAATATCTCTGGCTCCTGCCCCTGAGGGACCTGCTCTCTTTTCTGACCTGGGTGCTGGCATTTACCGGGAACCGCGTAACCTGGCGAGGTGATCTCTTCAAGCTTGAGCCTGGCGGGAAAATCCGGCGATTAGCGGGAAAACCCTTGCCCTGATTCTGTTGGCGCATTATAATTTTCCTGCGAAAAGTAAGGAGTTTTTATGAAAATAGAGTGCCCAGGCTGCCATCTGGTCGGCAATATCGATGATTCAAGAGTTCCTGCTACAGGCCTTGCCATGATCTGCCCCAAGTGCCAGAAGCATTTCACTGTCGAGCATGCGGAAAACGGGGCTGAAGAACAAAGGGCGATGCTCGATACCTGTCCTGTCTGTCAATATGCTACTTTTACCGAAGAAAAGTTTGCCGTCTGTCCGAAGTGCGGTCTGGACGTAGCTGAGCATCAGAAGAAGCAGCTGGAATACAGAAAGCCCACTGCCGACCGCAAGAAAAGCCAGTCGGTGCACAGGCATCAGGAAGAGCCGCCTGTCAGGATGAGCGAAGATCAGAGGCACCGGGACGCGGATGCACGGAAGCGGTTCGGCCTGGACAGACCCCCCGGAACCGTTGAAAAAGATGAGCCGTCCGTAGTTCGTCCTTCGATGGCTGCCCCGTTGCCGGTGACGCTTGTCGGCTGGGGGACAGTCGTTGTCTCCGTACTGCTGCTGGTTTATTCCGCTGCCGGTTTTGCCGAATATTCAGATAAAGTTAAGGAAGCTGCTGCTGCAGTTGCGGCGAATGAAACACCACAAACACCAGCGATTCTCTTCTTCGGATATCTTTTTGCCCCGATTCTTTTTGCCGTTTATGCCGCCATTATGGCAGTGATCGGAGCCCAGTTCCTGAGGATGAAAAAACAGTTTGTGAGACCCCTTGGAATAGGCGCCTGGATCGGCATCTTCCTGGTCGTTGTCATGAAGCTCACTGATATTCTGCTCTCTTTCGGGAGGGCATCTTCCTCTGCATCTTTCAGCTACTATGCCATGGCGATTGTAGGAGATCTCATGATGGCAGCCCTCTGGATAGCCCCTTTTCTCGTCCTGGCAGAGTATTTGAAAAGTTCCCAGTTCGAAAAGTTGGAAAACCTTTTCATGTAGCAACCCCTTTTTTGTTGACAAGCCATTGCAGCTCTTAATAAATTAAGCACTTTAATTCAGACATTAATGGAGGATTTAATGCCGGCAGAGTATAAGATTGCGGTTCTCCCGGGCGACGGTATCGGCCCGGAAGTGATGAACGAAGCTCTCAGGGTTCTTGAGGCTGTCGAGAAGAAGTTCACGGTGAAGTTCAAGACAACCCATGCCAATGTCGGCGGCGCGGGGATCGATCTCGAAGGGAAGGCACTTCCCCAGACAACGATCGATATCTGCAAGGCTTCGGATGCAATCCTGTTCGGCTCTGTCGGCGGCCCGAAGTGGGAATCGCTTCCTCCCGACGAGCAGCCCGAGCGCGGCGCACTCCTCCCGTTACGGAAAATATTCGGCCTCTATGCGAACCTCCGCCCGGCCATCATCTTTCCGTCGCTCACCGGCGCCTCCTCCCTCAAGGAAGAGGTCATTGCCGGCGGTTTCAATGTTCTCGTCATCCGCGAGCTGACCGGCGGCATCTACTTCTCCCAGCCGAAAGGGATCGAGGGGCAGGGGCGCGACCGGGTCGGCGTTGATACCATGCGCTATTCCGTGCCGGAGATCGAGCGGATCACCCATGTCGCTTTCCTGGCCGCCCGCAAGCGGGACAAGAAGGTCTGTTCCATCGACAAGGCCAACGTCCTCTCTACCTCGGTGCTCTGGCGCGAAGTCGTCATCGGCATTGCCAAGGAGTACCCGGATATCGAACTTACCCACATGTACGTGGACAATGCCGCCATGCAGCTGGTGAAGTGGCCGAAGCAGTTCGACGTCATCCTCTGCGAGAACATGTTCGGCGATATCCTCTCCGACGAGGCAGCCATGCTGACCGGTTCGCTCGGCATGCTGCCGTCCGCCTCCCTGGCAGAGGGGACCTTCGGCATGTATGAGCCGTCAGGCGGTTCGGCACCCGATATCGCCGGGCAGGGGATCGCCAATCCGATCGCCCAGATTCTCTCCATGGGGATGATGCTGAAGTTCTCCTTCGGCATGCTGGATGCGGCCGACGCAATCGACAATGCCGTGGCCAAGGTGCTGGATCAGGGGTACAGGACACGTGACATCTATCAGAAGCTGGCCGGTGAGAAGCTGGTTAATACAAAAGAGATGGGAGAGGCGATTATTGCGGCGCTGTAGGTTTGCCGGAGTTCAAACACCTTACCACCCCTAGCCCCTCCTGAAACAGGAGGGGGACTTTTTGCTCCCCTCCTTTGTTAAGGAGGGGTTGGGGGTGGTTGGTTTTAACGATATTTGATTACAACTGAAACAAATATATCAATATAAAGGAACTGAGACTATGAAAGTCGGAATCGTCGGTTGGCGCGGTATGGTTGGTTCGGTTCTCCTCCAGCGGATGCAGGAAGAGAATGATTTTAGCCTCGGCTTCGAGCCGGTATTTTTCTCCACCTCTCAGGCCGGTGCGCCTGCTCCCATGAATGCCGGCACCCTGAAGAGTGCCGACGATATCGCCGAGCTCAAAAAGCTCGACATCATCATCACTTGCCAGGGTGGCGACTACACCAAGGCGGTTCACCCGGAACTGCGCAAGCAGGGGTGGAACGGCTACTGGATCGATGCCGCTTCGACCCTGCGGATGGAGGACAATGCCGTCATCATCCTCGATCCGGTCAACCGGAACGTTATCGACAAGGCCCTTAAGAGCGGCCAGAAGGATTTCATCGGCGGCAACTGTACCGTCAGCCTGATGCTGATGGCTCTGGGGGGGCTGTTCCGCGCCAATCTGGTGGAGTGGCTCTCCTCCATGACCTATCAGGCCGCCAGCGGCGCCGGTGCTCCGAACATGCGCGAACTCCTGATTCAAAAAGGTTTCCTGCACGGCTCCGTTGCCCACCTGCTCAAGGACCCGTCGTCAGCCATTCTCGATATCGACCGCGAAGTGACCGCCACCCTGCGCAGCGATGCCCTGCCGAAGAAGGAGTTCGGTTATGCGCTGGCCGGCAACGTGCTCCCCTGGATTGACCGCGAAGTCGAGGACGGTCAGAGCCGCGAAGAACTGAAGGGGTTTCTTGAGACCAACAAGATCCTCGGCACTACGAACCCGATTCCGGTGGACGGCATCTGCGTCCGGGTCGGCGCCATGCGCTGCCACAGCCAGGCCATGACCATCAAGCTGAACAAGGACCTGCCGCTGGCGGATATCGAAGCGCTCATCGCCAATGACAACCAGTGGGTAAAGCTGATCCCGAACAACAAGGCTGATACCCTGTCAGGTCTCACCCCGGCTGCTGTTTCGGGGACGCTGACCGTGCCGATCGGACGGGTCCGCAAGATGAAGATGGGACCGCAGTATGTCCAGGCGTTCACCTGCGGCGATCAGCTGTTGTGGGGGGCTGCGGAGCCGTTGCGAAGGATGCTGCGCATTTTGATGGAAAAGTAATTACAACTCGATCCTGAAATCGGAAGAGCCTTCTATCTAGAGGGCGCTTTTTTTCTTTAATTCAAAAACTATAGACACTTAACGCAAAGACGCAAGGGTGCAAAGAAATTCAAAAAGGTTATACAGATTCTAACGGGTGAAAGACAATAGGCTGAAAATCTCCCGGTTTTTCTTTGCGTTCTTTGCGGCTTTGCGTTCAAACAGGTTCTTTCAGGTTTATGCGCACTATCAAACTGACAATCGAATATGACGGGACCGCCTATGTCGGCTGGCAGCATCAGCCGAACGGCATCTCGGTCCAGCAGGTGATGGAGGAGGCGCTGGCCCGGATTCAGGGGGAGTCCGTCCGGATTTACTCTTCGGGCCGGACCGACGCCGGGGTCCATGCCCGGGGGATGGTCGCCTGCTTCCGGACTGCCAGGGTGCTGCCGCTGACCGCCTATACCGAGGGGATGAACTGCACCCTCCCGCCGGACATTGCCGTCATCTCCGCCGAAGAGGTTCACCCGGAGTTCGATCCGCGCCGCCATGCCAAGGGGAAGCACTATCGGTACACGATCCTGACATCGATCCGGCGCAGCCCGCTGGCACGGCTCCAGGCCTGGCATCTGAAGGAAAAACTCGACATCGAGCGGATGCGCGAGGGGGCAGCCTTTTTTCTCGGCGAGCACGATTTCTCGGCCTTCCGGACCAGCGGCTGCGCGGCCAAGAACACGGTCAAACGGATCGACTCGGTTGTGGTGTCGGAATCAGGCGATCTGGTCCATATCGATGTCTGCGGCTCGGGCTTCATGCGAAACATGGTCAGGATCATGGCCGGGACGCTCGTCCAGATCGGCCTGTGGAAGATGCCGCCGGAGCAGGTCAGAAAATGTCTGACCGAGCCCGGAGCAACACCGGGACCGACCGCACCGGCGCATGGACTTTGTCTGATGGAGGTTTATTACTGATCCGTCTACTTAAAGCTGGTGTAGGGGCGACGCATGCGTCGCCAGCTTGGGCGGGGAGATCCTACGCAGCTTTTGAAAACGGTTGTACTTGCTGTATCCTCTGAACCATCGCTTTTTTAGTAATCTTCAGGTCATAGCTTGCTTGCAGGTTCTCTATCATCCCGAAACTCTTACCCGATTCCTAATCTAATTTCAGTAACCAAAGAATCCTGATCATTAGCGGCAAAGGCAGCTGTAGCATGGCTATTCATTTTCTTAGTCACATCTTTTTCGGCTCCCCAAAAGGCCATCGGATTCGGTTTAGGTCTTACCTCGGCTGTTGGCTCTGGCAACCTTAAGGAGACTCGCTATGTTTCTAAGTCTAATGATTTTTATTACGATTCGGGAGCTCATTATGAAACCACTAATAACAGCGAAACCAGGGAATCTATTGGATTCGTTTATGACAGCAATGTAGTTCAGGACGATCTTCTTAATTACCGGTGGAGTCTTTCGTACCTGCTGATGCAACTCGGAAATGCCAGCGAGCACGGCAATATGAGCGGCGTCTCGATCGAACATGGTTTCGGGATCGGGCTAATCAGAGAAAAAGGTTTTCGACTCTGGGTCGGGCCGGAAGGAAGCCTTGCAATTCTAGACCGATCAGCAATCGTGGGGTTAGGCCCGGTTGTCGGGGCAAATATCGATATAGGGAACGACTATGCAGTTGGCCTGAAGGTGGGTATATCGTTGGAGGTGAAATATCGGGTGAAGCGGAAAAACACTGGACATTGTCATTAAGCCTGTTTCAAAAGTTTGGAGGGGACAAAGCACCCCGGTGAATTCCGTCTTCGGATCGACTCGGTCGTGGTGTCGGAATCAGGCGATCTGGTCCATATCGATGTATGCGGCTCGGGCTTCATGCGGAACATGGTCAGGATCATGGCCGGGACGCTTGTCCAGATCGGCCTCGGGAAGATGCCGCCGGAGCAGGTCAGAAAATGCCTGACCGAGCCCGGAGCAACGCCGGGACCGACCGCACCAGCGCATGGGCTCTGTCTGATGGAGGTTTATTACTGATGCGGGAATGTAGGGGCGACGCATGCGTCGCCCGAATCGGTGGGAAATCCTACGCAGCTTTCGAAAACGGTTGCACTTGCTGTATCCTCTGAACCATTTCTCTTTCAGTAATCTTCAGGTCATAGCCGGCTTGCAGGTTCATCCAGTAAGTCGGTGTCTGACCAAATGCCTTGCCGAAAAGCACTGCCAGCTCAGCCGTAACAGGGCGCGACCCCTTGATGACATGTGATATCCGCATGGGTGAAACGCCAATTGCACGAGCAAAAGCGTTCTGTGACACGCCAAGCTCATCAAGTATTTCCTTCAGAAATATTCCCGGATGTATGGGGGGAAGCCCATTCTTGATGGCCATAATATTTCTCCTTAATGATTATTTCGACGTGTAAACAAATTGTTTATACAAATCAACCGCAAAAAGAGCAAGTGCTGTTTCACGCAACGACGCGACGAACGCAACGTAAAATCAGGCGCTTATCTAAGCAGAGACACTTACCGGATTGGCTAGAATCTACATCTTTACAGGTATTTGAATTTCGTCGCGTCGTTGCGTCGTCGCGTGAGTAACTGTTTTTTTGCCGTTTTCCATAATCAGCCGTGGGAGCGGCTTCTTTATTTCTCCTACTCCATTTTTGAGAAGGGGTTTCGAGGAAGTGCTGGGTTAAGCAGTGAAAGTGTGCAGGATTTCATTGACTTCAGATCATTTTTCCAGAATATTCAGTGGACCGTCAGTTACCGTTCAGGGAATTGCCTATTTAGGCAATTTATCACCTATATTGGTGACATATTGCTTACATGAGTGATTTGGGCAGTTAGCTAATCAATATGTTAGACCAACAAAGAAATGATAGAAAATCATGAATCAAAAATCGAATACAGTTGAATCAAAAGTCCTCACCGCTATTTTCTTTATTTTCCTCTTGGCGGCAATTGTCCTTATTTCAAAGGCATCATTAGCAACCTTGAGAATAAATTCTTCAGGAGCCTATTCGGTTACCTATTTCGCCCTCTTTGGCGCAGGAGTGATTTTTACTAAGTACATTTATTATTCGATGTTTCGGGTTTATCAATATGCCGCGCTGGTTATAACTGCTGCTATTTGTGGCCTGTGCATCTTATGGCTGCAATATTTACACTGAGGGAAGGTCTAACAAGGGGCGGCAGCAGGTCTTCGCTACGCTTCGCCGCTGCGCCCCCACGACGTTCGAGGACAATAAATGAAAATTATTCTAATCGCGGCATACCTCATTTTTTCACTTGTTTCAGCACATGCAAATGATTCAGCGGTGGCAACATCCGTAGGAGGACTGAAACTTCGGAAAGAGCATAGCGTCTTAATGGAGAAGGAACGCCTCTTCATATCACGGGAACTTGTAAGGGTTGGATATGAATTTCGGAACACCACCAAAGAGGCAGTAGTAAGTGAAGTTGCTTTTCCTATACCTACCTTCAAGTACAAGTTTGATGACACAGGTGGGAGACGTGATTTTTCAGATTTTAAGGCATGGATCGACGGTAAGCCAATCAATGTTGAAAAAGAAGTACGTGCATATGTGAAGGAACGAGATGTTACTGAGGAACTTCGTCGGGCAAAGATCACAATTGAAACTTTCGGGAATTTCGACCCTAGTGATAACGACAATGAAATTATGAAATTGAAACCAGATGTCAGGGACAGATTGGTTAAAGTCGGTGCCCTATCAGCACCAAATAAAAAGGATAATTCGCTAGATTTCTGGCCCGAATGGAAAGTGAATATAAAGTATCACTGGCGACAAGAATTCCCTCCGGGAGTTGTAGTTCGCATCAAACATGAATACCGGCCTGTGTCTGGTTATACGCCTGTTCAAGTACAAAGCTTCAAAAAACAAATCAAGGATTCCTGTATCAACTCAAACACCTACGGTGAAGTGAAGCGGCGAGTTGCGAAGACAATGGGAAAAGAACCCCTAAGCAATAACTACTTCGGAGCAGCTTGGGTCAGTTACATTCTCACTACAGCAAACACATGGCAGACCCCGATCAAAGATTTTGAGCTCCTTGTTCAAGGCGAAAAAGATGGACTATTGTCTTTCTGCTGGGAAGGTCCTGTCGAAAAAACAAATGCCACACAATACAGAGTGCGTAAGACAGACTTCATACCAAGCAAAGATATTAAAATCTACTTTCTGCAAAACTTCTGAGGTTCATCTGTCTCAATCTAAATAGTGAACGCTAGGAACCTCGAACCAGCGCTCAGACCGTGACCGGGCGGTAAATCTGCCCGGCAGGTCAAGCGCAGCCCCGCTCGCTGAACAAGATAAAGTCATGATTGCAACCATATTATATGCCATACAATAGTATGGTTTTTTACTTTAATTCCTGATAAGGTAATCACATGACAAAAGCGCATTTCGAATGGGACTCGAAAAAGGATCATGAAAATCAGCAAAAGCATGGGGTCTCATTTGCATCGGCCCAATACGCATTTGCTGATCCCCATCGTATCATCGCTGAAGACGTGAACCACAGCGATGATGAAATGCGTTACTACTGTTTTGGCAAGGCTGGCGATGGCATACTCACAGTACGATTTACCTATCGGAATAACGTGATCCGTATATTTGGCGCCGGATACTGGCGGAAAGGAAAGGCGATTTATGAACACGAAAATAAAATACACCGATGAACCTTTAGGCGAGATCAAGATTATAAGAGATTTTCTTCCATCACCCGCTGAACTCGCCTTCAGTGAGGAATCGGTCAAAGTGACGATATCCCTCAGCAAGAAGAGCGTTGAGTTCTTCAAAGCAGAGGCATCAAAATATCATACGCAATATCAGCGAATGATACGGCAATTGTTGGATTCCTATGCGGATGTGCAGACAGAGCAGCGAACAACGCACTCAACCGGGCATGCTAAAAAACTGCGCGCCGGTTAGTGCCGGAACCGTTATCAGAACAACTAAACAAGAGAGAAAACACACCAAAAAATGTCCAATATCCTCATCATCTACGCAACAACCGACGGACAGACCAGAAAGATTGGCCAGAAGCTGCAACAGGTCATCGAGCAGCAGGGGCATCAGGTCACGGTAGTTCCCGTTGAGGGCGCATCCCGGCTTGATCTGTCAGCTTTTGATAAAATCGTCATAGGCGCCAGCATCCGCTATGGGAAACACAGTCCGCTGATTGTCGACTTCATCGAGAAGAACAGAGTTCTCCTGGAGAGCAGGCCCAACGCTTTTTTTTCGGTGAATGTCGTGGCCAGGAAACCGGAGAAGTGCAGGCCGGAAGACAATCCCTATCTGCAGAAGTTTCTCCGGCGGATCTCGTGGACGCCGCAGGAACTGGCCGTCTTTGCCGGCAAGATCGATTACCCGAGCTACCGGCCGATCGACCGTTTCATGATCCGCCTGATCATGTGGATGACCAAGGGGCCGACCGATCCCGCTGCCGTTATCGAGTTCACCGACTGGCAACAGGTAGAGTCCTTTGGTAAGCTTGTGAGTGCGATGTAGCAGATTGACCCTGTAACGTTTGACAAGGAGCCTACCGATGAAAATCCTGCGACCCGTTCTGCTTCTGACTCTACTGCTCCTGCCGGCAATAACCTCTGCCGCCGAGCCGAAGCGGCTGGCGGCTGCCTCCCGCATCACCGCGGTCACCGTTTACCCCGACCGCGCCCTGACGACCCGGACTGCCGATCTCGACCTCAAGCCGGGCAGTTATCTGGTCACGTTCGATTCGCTCCCCGCGCTGCTTCAGGACGATTCGGTGCGGGTGGCCGGGAAGGGGAGCGCCGGGGTTACGATCGTCGGGCTGGAAGTCAAGCGGGCCTTTCTGGAGCAGAGCGGCGAGAAGCGGGTGAAGGAGCTGGACGAGGAGATCCGCGCCCTGGAACAGCGCTCCGGGGGGCTGGACGCCAAAAAGGCCGGTCTGAACTCGCAAAAGGCATTTTTCGAATCAATCAGGGTCGCATGGGGGGACCGCATCTCCAGGGAGCTGGCGATCGGGAAGCCAACCGCGGCCGAGCTGACAGAGGCCGCCGGCTTTATCGGCAGCGGCGTTACCAGGGCCGAGGAGCAGAATCTCGACATCGATAAAGAGCAGAAAAGCATCAAGGAGAAGATCGAGGCGCTGCAGCGGCAACGTAATGATGCGATCGGGTCGCGGCTCAAGGAGAGCAAGAGTGTCGAGGTGGCGCTGGAGGTAGCCCGCGAAGGGAGCCTGTCGCTCGATTTGTCCACGGTTATTCCCCAGGCAGGCTGGGTCCCCTCCTACGATGTCCGCCTCGCTCCGGACGCCAGAACCGCCGAACTGACCTTCCGGGCTATGGTGCGCCAGCAGACCGGCGAAGAGTGGAACAATGTCGATCTGACCCTCTCCACCGCCCGGCCCGCTGCCGGCGGCGCTCCCCCGGAACTGCCCCCCTGGCACATCTCGTTTTTCCGGCCGCAGCCTCCCCTGCTTGCACCCATGCAGTATGGAGCCGCTTTAGGTCGGGCCATGGAGATGAAGGCCAGGGCTGGCCGGAAGTCCGAAAGCATCATATCCGAGGGTACAACGGCTGAAGAAGTTCCTGCCGCGTTCGAGACTGCTCAGCTTGACGCCGGGCTCTCGTCGGTCTCCTTTCACATCCCCCGGCCGCTCGATATCCCGTCCGACGGCAGCCAGCACGGCAGCGTCGTGGCAATCGAGCAACTGCCGGTCAGCATGGAGTTCCTGGCGGTCCCGAAATTGTCGCCATTCGTGTTTCTGAAATCCGAGATCGTCAACAAGGCCGACTACCCGCTCCTGCCGGGCAAGGTCAACACCTTCATGGACAACACCTACACCGGCAGCTCGCAGTTGAAGAAGGTCGCCAGCGGAGAGAAGTTCGATCTCTTCTTCGGCACCGACGATCAGGTGACCATCAAGCGCGAAGAGCTGAAGCAGCGCAAGGAGGCCGGGGTGTTCGGCAAGAACAGTGTCAGTTACCGGTACCGGATCGAACTGAACAATTTCCGCAGGGAGCCGGTGATGCTCACCCTGCGGGACCAGCTGCCGGTCGCCGGTGACGAGGAGATCAAGGTCTCCCTGGATGAGCCGTCCATCAAGCCGGATGAGATCGGGACCGAGGGCCGGGTCACCTGGAAGACGCCGCTCAAGGCGGGAGAGAAGAAGGAGCTGACCTTCGGCATTCTCGTGGAGTACCCGAAGGATCGGGAGATAACCGGGTTATAAAGGAGGAGAGATGCCCATAAGGATAATGTTTGCCATCGTAGTTCTGCTGTCGGCCTGCTCGCTTGCCGGGGCTGAAATGTACCAATGGGTTGACGAGAACGGCGCTGTGACGTTCAAGGACTCGCCACCTCCCGCCTCCAGGAAAGAGAAAAAAGTGAAGGTGTACAACGACAGCGACTTCGATCCCGCACCGCCACCGCAACCGGTGCCCGTGACAAGGGGTGACAAGAGAGCCGTCAAGCCCGCAGCACAATCCGTGACCTCGAAAAAAGAACGTTTCACCGGTACCGTGGAGATTTACGTCACCGAATGGTGCGGCTACTGCAAAAAGGCCCAGAAGTATATGAAGGAGAAGGGCATCCCCTACGTGGCCTACGACATAGAGAAGGACAGTGCCGCTAGGCAGAGGCACAAGGAACTCGGAGGCCGCGGCGTGCCGCTGATTGTCATCGGTTCAAAAAAGATGTCCGGTTTCTCTCAGGAGTCATTTGAATATTTTCTGAACAACAGCAGATAGCACTCTGTAGCCATGTCATAAAACAGGAGGGATAACATGTCTCAATTCATAGCTGCACACTTTACGCTGGTAGTTACCATGGCGGTCATAATTGGCTGCCTGCTGGTGCTCGCCTATTATTCGATCGTCATCGTCGGCGGGACCGAGATGGCGGTGATGGAGCGCCGCTGGTTCGGCAAGAAGATGGCGCAGGGCCGGGTCGTGGCCATGGGGGACGAGGTCGGTATCCAGGCGCGGACTCTCGGCCCGGGCCTCCATTTCCTGATCCCTTTCATCTATACGGCGCAGAAATACCCCTTTGTCGAGATCAAGGACGGCGAAATCGGCATCATCGAGGCGATCGACGGCAACCCGATCCCGCCGGGACGGATCTTTGCCCAGGTGGTCGAAGGGCATAACGCCTTTCAGGACGGTGAGGTCTTTCTGACCAACGGCGGCCAGAAAGGGCCGCAGATCCAGATCACCCCGCCGGGGAAATACCGGATCAACCCGTACCAGTTCAATGTAACCAAGGGGAACGCCGTCTATATCGACAAGGGGAAGATCGGGGTCGTAACTGCCATGGACGGCGAGAAGATCCCTCCGGGGAGGCTCCTCGGGCAGAGCATCAAGGGCCATTCCAATTTCGAGAGCGGCCAGGCTTTTCTCGAAAACGGCGGCCAGAAGGGTCCGCAGATCGATATTCTTCAGCCCGGTACGTACCGGATCAACCTGAACCTCTTCCGGATCGAGATCTTCGATGCGACTGTAATTCCGGCCGGCAAGATCGGCCTGGTCAGCGCCCTCGACGGGAGCCCCCTCCCGGAATCCGAATACATCGCCCAGTCAGTAGGCGGCCATGACGACTATCAGAATTCCCAGCAGTTCCTGGCTGCCGGCGGCCAGCGCGGTCCGCAGCTGGACGTGCTCCGCCCAGGCACCTACTATATCAACACCCTCATGTTCAAGGTGGAGCTGGACGATGTGGCCATGGTGGAGCGGGGGCAGGTGGCGGTAATCATCTCCAACGTCGGGGAAGAGCCGACTGCAGAGATGAAGAAGCGGCTCACCTCCTCCCAGACCGCCGGACCGACCGAAGCCGAGGAGGCCCGGGAGCGGTATGTGGTGCCCAAGGGGTTCCGCGGCATCCAGGAAGAGGTCGCCGGGCCGGGGCGCTACTATCTTAACAAGCGGGCTTTCATTCCTTACATCATCGATACTACCAACCTGACTATCGACTGGGACAATTCCGCCGATACCCGTTTCGACCCGCTGAAGGTGATCTCCAAGGACGGCTTTCCGATCGATGTCTCGGTCAAGGTCGTTGTCCGGGTCAGGCCGGATCAGGCTCCCTACATGGTTGCCAAGGTCGGCTCCATCGAGAACCTCATCGTCCATGTCATTCATCCGATGATCGATTCGTCGTTCCGTAACCAGGCTTCCAGCACCTCGGCAATGAACTTCCTCCAGAACCGCCAGGAGGAGCAGACCCGCGCCGAAGACCGGGCGCGAGCCAGCCTGGAAAAGTACCATGTGGAGTGCGTCTCGGTCCTCATCTGCCAGATAAACCTCCCCCAGGAGCTCATGGAGACCCAGACCAAGCGGATTATCGCGGAACAGCAGAAGCAGATGTTCTCCATGCAGCAGGAGGCTGAAGCGGCCCGGATCTCGACCGAGAAGACGCGGGCCACCGCCGATCAGCAGGGGGAACTGGTCAAGGCCGAGATCGGCGTGAAGGTCGCCGACCAGCAGAAGCAGAAGACCATCGTCCTGGCGCAGGGGGATGCCGAAGGGATCAGGTTGCGCGGCGAAGGGGAGGCGAAGAAGATCGAGGCGATCGGCCAGGCGACCGCCGAAGCCTACCGGAAGCAGAACGCTGCCCTTGGGCAGGAAGCGATAACCGCCATCGAGGTGATCAAGAAGGTCGCCGAAGGAAACATCCGCATCACTCCGGACATCCTCGTCGCCGGTGAAAAAGGGGGATTGCTGGACATACTGCTGGCGCAGCTGGTCAGGAAAGGGGCATCAGCCGGTGTGACTGCTCCGGGCGCCGTCGAGGCGCAGCCAGCGGAAAATCTCTGATTTTGAGGGGGGATGCGAGGCAGGGGTAGCGAAGGAGAACGCCGGAAGCGCCTTTCCTGAAATCCGCTTCTTCTGGCGGTCAGCGCCGTTTCTTTTCCAGCTCCTGATCGAGCCGTTTCAATTGGTCGACGTTCCGGTTCAGTTCGTTCAGTTCGTTGGTCAGCGACTGGTTATGGTTTTTCAGGTTTTTGACCTGGCGCCGTATTTCCTCAAGCCCTGCCAGCAGATCAAGCAGCTGTCGGGACCGCGCGGTCCAGGGGCTGGCAGGATAGTCCTTTCCCAGCCGCTTCAGAAGCTGCAATGCCTGGAGGTTGCCGTCATGCTCCAGTGCCGGGCGCAGGTCTATGAGGGCAAGCAGAAAGAGGGCCTCATCGGTGATCCCGGGCAAATTGCCGGCTTCGGTGACGGTGGTCAGCGATCTGGCAGCTCCGGCCCTGTCTCCGGACTCAAGCAGGCTCTTTGCCCCGGCCAGGTTCCTCGACTGGGTAAAGCGCTGCATCATCCCCTCCTCACCACTTCGCATCGATGCGCAGCCACACACGGACAGCAGCAGAACTATCAATAGAACGTTTTTCAACATCGCGGCTCTTTCCGCCGGCGGCTGATCAGGTAGTTGCTTCCCGGCTTTTCCTTTGCGTAATCCTTGATTTCCGCTGCGGTCCTGGCAAGCTCCACCGAGGTCGAGAACTCATCCGCTTCGTTGACTATGACGGCAATGGAGATTGTCATGATAGGGAAAAATCGCTGCACGCCATAGCGGTCCGGCCCCTCGATTCCCCCCCTGGCCCGGTCTTCAGTGGTGTAGTGTTTGACCACCTCGGCATCGAACTCCTTGATAACAGACTCGCAGACCTGAACAGCACAGTCGCTTGAAAGCACCATGACAAAATCGTCCCCCCCGATGTGGCCGACAAAGGCATCGCTGTCGGTACAGGCCTTGACTGCTTCATAAATGATTTCTCCGGTAAGCCGGATCAGTTCGCTCCCCTTGGCGTAACCATATCTGTCGGCAAAAGACTTGAAATTATCCAGGTCGGCATAGCAGAGGGCGAACTTCCCCTGCCGCAGACGCTTCTCAATTTCCCGTTCAATTGCAATGTTGCCCGGGAGGCGGGTAAGCGGACTGGCGTCAAGGCTTATCTGTTCCAGATCCTTAAGTCTGGCCGCCATGCGGAGGAAATCTTCAGCCAGGTCGCCCAGTTCGTCACCAGGGGGGATCTGCGGCTGGTAGGAGAAATCCCCGGCGGCAATACGGTGCGTCGCCCGCTGCAGCTTTCTGACTGCGCTGAAAGTCTGGAAGGTGAAGGCAATTGCGACGGTAATGGCCAGAAGCAGGCCGCTGAGGGAGAGCCCTATGATCCAGAGGAGGGAGATACGCTCCTGTCGGTTTGCTGCTTCAAGCTTCCCCTGAAGATCGCGCTGTTGCGCGGTGTAGACCCTGTCCAGGGTAGTGAAGATCTGCGCCGCCTTTCCGGAGAGTTCGGATGATTCGCCGTGGTCTGCTGCAAAAAGCCTCTCCGCCGCCCGGCGGTATGCAGTATAAAGTTTTTTCAGCTCTTCGACATCTTCCTGCTGCCCCGTCTTTTCCAGAAGGGAGAGCTTGGTAAGGAAATCCTCCACTCTTTGCCGGAAAAGATCACGGAACTCGCTGCTTTTGAAGATCGCATATTTGCCGGCGTACCCCTCCTGGTCAATAAGCGAGTTGCGCAGATCAGACAGCGCGTTTATAGCCGGGAGATGGTTGGTGGCAATAGCTTGAGCAGTTTTATTCAGGGAGTAAAGTCCGTCGGCCGAGAACAGGAGTGCTGCCAGAATAAACAGGGTCAGGGCGGCATAACCGATAATCAGTTTCTTTAGCAGTGTCAATCTGTCAGTCGGTCTGGGAGGTGAAAATGAAGCTTGATGCGTGGTTTCCATGGCATGATATTATTTGAGCCGGATGAATAAGTCAACGGTCCTCCCCGGCAGGTCTCCTTTCACTGATACAAAATGATGAATAAACAAAGGCCTGCAGAAGCAGGCCTTTCAAGTTCCACCAGCTGAAATTTATTGAATATCCCGGGTCTGAATTTACATCCCGACCGGGTTCCCATCGGTCTCCACGTCGTAGATGGCCAGAAGCGCCGGGGGGGTGTAGGCGCAGTGATCAGTCCGCACGGTGTCTTTGACTCTGTGGGTCCACTCGATGCTGTCACCTTTCGCATCGTGAACAAGATTGACCCGTTTACCACCGATCCGTTTGACCTCATTCCACATATCGTCCATGGTGAGCAGTTCCACCCCTCCGATCTCTTCACCTGTATCCCTGTTGATCATAAAACGGTCCAACAGATCGAAATCGAGGAAATCGTTCTCCTTGCGCCACCATTTTACAAACACATGATTTGCTGTACGCATCCCGTTTATGGTATTTGTTACTTCCCGTCCGCTCATGATGCACCTCCTGTGTCATACACTTGTAACTTGCCGGCAAATCGCTGTTTCTCTGTTTTAATTATACTCCTTCCTTTCAGTGTGAGCCCATGGAATTTTGTCTGCCGGATATCTCTGTAGAGAATTTTCTTGACACTCAAAGGCAATTCATCTAATTTACAAACTTTCCGTAAAGCAGGCTTACTATTCAGATTGCTGTGAGGTTTTGATGAAGACGACAAAGGTAGCAAAAGAGGGTGAATTCACGAGAGAGTGGTATCTCGTTGATGTTGAGAACAAGGTTCTTGGCCGTGTCGCGACCGAGATTGCAAGCATCCTGCGCGGCAAGAAGAAGCCGATCTTCACACCGAGTGTTGATACAGGCGATTTCGTGATCGTCATCAATGCCGAGAAGATCGCTCTGACCGGTAACAAGCTTGCCGACAAGACCTACTACAGCCATTCCGGTTTTCCCGGTGGCATCAAGTCTGTAACCGCAGGAAAGCTCCTGGAGAAGAAGCCTGAAGAGCTTCTCAAGAAGGCTGTCAAGGGGATGCTCCCGAAGAACAAGCTCGCCAGCCATATGCTGAGCAAGCTGAAGATTTATGCCGGCACAGCGCATCCGCACAAGGCGCAAATGCCGAAGGTTTTTGAAATTTAATCAACTTTACGAATTGATCAGGAGATAGTCATGGCAGTAACCAAATATTATGGCACCGGCAAAAGAAAGTCTTCGATAGCACGCGTATGGCTGACACCAGGCACAGGTATTATCACTGTAAACACCAAGACGATCGATGCCTACTTCGGGCGTGAAACTTCCAAGATGGTTATTCGTCAACCGCTTGAGCTTACCGAGAATGTCAACAAATTCGACATCTACGTAACGGTCAAGGGTGGCGGCGATTCCGGTCAGGCCGGAGCCATCAAGCACGGGATCACCAAGGCTCTTCTTGAAGTCGATGTTGCCTATCGCGCTGCTCTCAAGGCGGCCGGCTTCATCACCCGCGATTCGCGAGTGAAAGAGCGCAAGAAATACGGGAAGGCAGCTGCAAGAAAAAGCTTCCAGTTCTCCAAGCGTTAACAGACCGCACTATTTCGGTTCAAAAGGGAAATCCATGCGGGTTTCCCTTTTTTATTTTAAAGGGGTCATTCATGTTAAAGGTTGCTGTTGTCGGGGCAAGCGGTTACACCGGAATCGAACTGATCCGGATTCTCCACAATCACCCCGAGGTAGCTGTTACCTCTGTCACCTCCGAGCAGAGTGCCGGGAAGCGTTTATCAGAGGTCTTTCCATCGTTGAGAGACCGCTACGACAGGGTCCTGGAATCACTTGATCCGGAGCGGATTGCCGAAAAAACGGATATTATCTTCACAGCACTTCCACATACAGCCGCAATGAAGGTTGTGCCGACCTTTCTTGAAGCAGGGAAGATAGTGATCGATCTTTCTGCGGATTACCGGCTTCACGATCCGGAGGAGTACGGTGCCTGGTATGAGCCCCATCTGAATCCTGAACTGCTTGGAGAAGCGGTCTATGGGCTTCCCGAGGTTAGAAGGGAGCAGATCGCCCCTGCACGGCTGGTCGCAAATCCGGGCTGTTATCCGACGAGCATCATCCTCGGCCTTATGCCGTTACTGAAAGAGCGGTTGATCGATCCGGCTTCGATAATTGCTGACTCCAAATCAGGGGTATCAGGTGCAGGGCGTGGTGCCAAGGTCGATACGCTTTACTGTGAAGTGAACGAAGGGTTCAAGGCCTACGGGGTAGGGGGAGTACACAGGCATATCCCAGAAATAGAGCAGGAGATTTCGCTCCTGGCAGGGGAAAAGATCGCTATCTCCTTTACGCCACACCTTGTCCCGATGGACAGGGGGATTCTGTCAACGATCTATGCTGTTCCTGTGGCTTCTGCGTCTGTCAGTGACATCCACAGCCTGTACGAAGAGCATTATGACGGCGAGGCTTTTGTCAGGGTTCTCAAACAGGGGGAGTTTCCTTCGACTGCGTTTGTCCGGGGGAGTAATTTCTGCGACATCGGAGTTACCGTTGATAAGCGGACCGGCAGGATAATCATCGTCTCTGCGCTGGACAATCTGGTTAAAGGGGCTTCCGGTCAGGCTGTCCAGAACATGAACATCGTCTGTGGTTTTCCGGAAATTATGGGCCTCGAACTGATGCCGATTTATCCCTGAAACTTAAAAGGCGCTCCTGAGAGGGGCGCCTTTATTGTATTAATTCAAGTAAGACCGCGATTCCTGAAGACCCTCATGAGCAGAACTCCCAGTATGGACAAAACCGCACCGACGCAGAGCAGAAGATAACCTATCGTGTGTCCGTGACCAAGTCCGAGAAAGTCTTTTCCTCTCCTGAAGAGGATTAGCCAGATCCCGCCAAACACCCCTATCCCGCCCATAATGTAGACAGACAAGGCCGCAATCCCGAGTTTAATGCTCTTCAGGTTCTTCATTTCTCCTCCAATAATTCCTTTTCATGATATTAGATTCTCATTGCTCTCCAGGCAAGCAAAATCCGGTCT
>JBGQLM010000038.1:0-30384 GCA_041500085.1 Geobacteraceae bacterium | reverse complement strand
GTCAAGATCGAACGGCTTTGTCAGGTAGTCGTAAGCTCCCCGCTTCATCGCTTCGACAGCATTCTTCATCCCGGCTTCGGCAGTCATGATAACTACCAGAAGATCGCTTTTGAGTTCACGCACCTTGTCAAGAAGGTCAAGACCGGTAACACCCGGCATCTTGATATCGAGGATGGCAAGGTCATAGCTTTCACTGCGGATAAGCCGGAGTGCCTCATCTCCGTCACGCGCAAGATCAACGGTAAACCCTTTTTTCCGCAGAGCCTTGGAGAGCACCCAGCGCATGCTCTCTTCGTCATCGGCCACCAGTATTCTGTTAATTGACATAAAAGACCTCATTATAGCTGGAGCGGGACCAGAAGAATCGCATCAAAAACCGATCCCTGTCCCGTCGCTGCTCATATTTTCACTGAACCAGGGGAAGCATGATGGTAAAAACCGTCCCGCGGCCCTCTTTTGAATCGACCCGGATCATACCGCGATGCTCCGCAACTATCTTCTGGCAGATCGCCAGACCGAGACCGGTACCCTTCTCCTTGGTAGTGTAGAACGGGGTGAAGAGATTCTCCATCTCATCCTGAGGTATGCCGGCGCCGTCATCAATGATCTCGATCGCAATCATGCGCGAACGCCGCTCCCCTTTCTGTGTCATGCTGTACTCGGAAACGATCCTGCTGGTGATCTCGATGACCCCGTTATCGCCTACCGCCTCGACGGCATTTTTTATCAGATTGAGAAAAAGCTGGGTAAGACGCGCTTCATCTGCCAATATCGGCGGAATACTCGGGTCAAGATGGCGCTGGAATGTTATCGATTTGTTTTCTGTCGCCTGCTGCTGCAGAAAGACAATATGTGCCAGGATCTTGTGAAGATTGACGCCGACCAGATTCAGGCTTCTGGGAGAGGAAAGATCAAGGAGTTCCTCGACAATCCTGTTAACCCTCTGAACCTCCTTGAGGACAACACCGGTACACTCCCGCAGTTCATCATCTTCTGCGAGCTCCATCTCCAGAAGCTGCGCCGCCCCTCGTATCCCGCCAAGAGGGTTTTTAATCTCGTGTGCAAGCCCGGCAGCCAGAGTCCCGAGAGCTGAAAGCCTGTCCGCCTTGCGCACCGCCTCTTCAAGATCCCTGATATTGGTCAGATCCTTCAAAAGAACAATTGTCCCGGCACGCACGCCATCAGCCAGCAACAGTGGAGATACGGTCACACTGAGCGGGGTCAGGCGTCCACCTTTTTTCAGCACGATATTCTCGTGGTCCGAAATAGACATCCCACTTCCGGCACTCTTCTCCGCCATCTCGAGCAACGCAGTCTCTTCCTTGAAAAGCGCCGAGAACTTCTGGCCCCTGCTTATGCGCCGTGAAACCCCTACCATCTCTTCAGCAACAGGGTTCATAAGGGTTACTTCACCTTCACGATTAAGGACAATGACACCGTCCCCGACGCTATCGATGACATTCGCATAGAATTCGGGAAGGTTCTCAGGATTCATACTGTCCTTGTAGAAAAAATTCTCGCATGGCTGCTTCCATTCCGGCCTTGTTATCTATCCTGTTCACGGCTGCCCTGAACTGAGCAGCACCGGCAAGCCCCCTGGCATACCAGCAAAGATGCTTTCTCATCTCTCTTACTGCCACCCGTTCCCCGGCATACTCGACAAAAAGCTCAAGATGCCTTGCGGCAACATCCAGTCTATCCTCGCCCCCAGTGGGCATAGCAGTCTCCCCTTTCAAGAGTGAAAGGGCTTCACGGAATATCCAGGGGTTACCAAGTGCCCCGCGTGCTATCATGACCCCATCGCACCCTGTCTGTTCAAACATCGACCTGACATCTTCAGGGGTGAAGAGATCGCCGCTTCCCAGCACCGGTATCTTCAAAACCTTTTTCAACGCAGCAATATGTGACCAGTCAGAACGTCCTTCAAACATCTGGGTTCTGGTACGCGGGTGAAGAGTTACTGCATCCGCACCCTCATCCTCGGCAATTCTGGCTATCTCGAGATAATTCACGGAATCGGCATTCCACCCTGAACGGATTTTTATGGACAGAGGAAGCGAAGTAACCCCGCGTACGGCTCGAACGATCGATCTCACCTTTTCAGGATCCTGCAGAAGTGCGCTTCCTGCGCCGCTGCCGACTACCTTCCTGACAGGACATCCCATATTGATATCGATAAGGTCTCCATACCCTTCAGAGAGCCTTGCCCCGTGCGCCAAAATCTCCGGATCGTCCCCGAACAGCTGCAACCCGAGCGGTCGATCGCCGGAACTGCTCCGCATAAGGGAAAAACTCTTCTCACCGTCCCTTACCAAGCCGTTAACGCTTACCATCTCGGTAAAGCAGAGAGCTGCGCCATGCTCTCTTGCCAGAAGGCGGACGGGGAGATTGGTAATCCCCGCCATCGGTGCAAGTAGCAAGTTTTCTGCCAGTTCAAGAGAACCTATTTTCAGTACTGATTTCATTGGATATGGCTTCTGAAAGGCTGATACAAGGGATGCTGCAATTGTAAGCCAGAAAAAATGACGGACCGGTCAATCAGCTGGAAGAGATGAACTGCCTGCAAAATGGGCAGCATCCCGAAAAGTGCACATTTACGGGGCACCGGTAAATCGCAATTTTGGACGGTTGCCTGGAAACTGCCCTATTTGCGCCTGAAGCAGTTCAGGAACTCTTCTTTACTGAGCTCTTTCTTTCGGACAAGATACTCTACGCTTCTGCTCATTGCCATACGCTCACCCTCTTTCATTGAATCTTTCAGGAGCACAAAAAACGGGATGTTCCGTGTCTGCGGATAAAGACGCAGCCGCTCCTGGAATTCAAATCCGGAGCTGTCCGGCAGCATGAAAGAAGTGAAAAGGAGATAGGGATGGGCAATCGTAGCAAGCGCCACACCCTCTTTTGCGGAGTAGGCACTAAGGAGCGAAAAGCCAAGCTCGGTAATGAGCTGACCGAGCTGCTCATCGCCTTTCCTTGTGACCAGCATGGCCTGGAGATCGTAATCCTCTGCATCATCGGAAAGCCCCATGACGGCAAGTTTGTCTATGACATGATCCCTGTCGATCGGAGTAAGGAAAAAACCGGCAACCGGGAATGCCCCGCCGACCTTCCCTTTTTCGCTCAGGAAAACCGGGAGCACAGGAATATCCCTGGTCAGTGGAGAGCTCTTGATGGCTGAAAGTATCCCCCAGCCGTCTACGGAGTGGGGAGAGATGTCCAGTATGATTCCCAGTGGACGGTTTTCTGAAAGCTCCTCGGTTTTTGCAGTTCGGGCCCGGTAACCAGCCTCGGCAAGATAGCTGCAGACGAGAGCACCCCTGTCGATTCTGTCACCAAGCCCAAAAATCCACAGTTCACGCTCCGGCTTGCTGTTTGACATTTCTTCTCCTGTTGGAATCCAGTTTGTTTATAACCTGTGTCATATCATATTTTAGGATAATGGCAATAATACTTTAATCTTTTCGCCATGGAGGTATAATGAGGCCCAGGCTTCATCAACCAATTTATTACTGTCGGCGGAGGATGGCATGTCAAACACGGTTTACTTTGCAGATATGAGGGCAGGTCATAAAGAGAACCTTTTCGACAAGATTTCCCGTCTCATGAGTAACTGCGGCCTCAAGGATATCATTGCAGCCGGGGATCTGACCGCGGTAAAACTGCACTTTGGTGAAAAGGGGAATCACACCTTCATTCGCCCTGTATTCATCAGGAGGGTCATAGAAGAGATCAAGAGCTGCGGAGGGAAACCTTTTCTGACCGACTCGTCAACTCTGTATCCAGGAGAACGTAAGGAAGCGGTATCCGCTCTTGCATGCGCCATTGAAAACGGCTTTGCCTACGCGGTTGTAAATGCACCCCTGATCATGTGCGACGGAATCAAAGGGCAGAATGCCGTAAAAGTCGGAGTAGACGGAGAGCTTCTGAAATCCGTCAGCATCGGGGCTGAAATAGCCGAAGCGGATGCCCTGATAACCGTCTCTCATTTCAAGTGTCACGAGCTTACCGGATTCGGGGGGGCACTGAAAAACCTCGGCATGGGCTGTTCCAGCCGTGCCGGAAAGATGCAACAGCACTCCACAGTCTCTCCCAAGGTAGCAGAAAAATTTTGCAACGGCTGCGGAATATGCCTGAAATCCTGCGCCCATAATGCAATCTCCTTTATCGAAGGAAAAGCGCAGATCGATCCTGCGGTCTGTGCGGGATGCAGCCGCTGCATTACCGCATGCCCGCAGAAAGCAGTAAATGTCCAGTGGAATGAAAGTTCGTCACTGGTGATGAAGAAGATGGCAGAGTACGCATGCGGAGCCCTGTCCGGAAAGAAGGGCAAAATCCTGTTTCTGAGCTTCATAACCCAGGTTTCACCTGCCTGTGATTGTTATGGGCACTCTGATGCGCCGATTGTAAACGACATCGGGATTTGCGCATCCATTGATCCGGTTGCTCTGGATCAGGCCTGTGCAGACCTGGTAAACGGAGCTGCCGGGAACAGGAACAGCGCCCTCAGCAAGGGGCACGAACCGGGAGAGGACAAATTCAGGGGGGTATACCCTGAAATTGACTGGGAAGTCCAGCTGGAGCATGCCGAAAAGATGGGGATTGGCTGCAGAGAGTATGAACTGTTCAGAATATGACTATTTCTAAACTGGCAGAGATGAGACAGGTAATGCAGGATGCCGATTGCCTTTTCACCCCTGAAGAGGTGGAAGCCGCGATCGAACGGTTGGCTGCATCCATTACCGGGCGCCTCGAGGGGGCAAACCCGTTGGTGCTCTGCGTGATGCACGGAGGGCTGATAACTACAGGGAGAGTTCTGCCGAAACTTCTTTTCCCCCTTGAGTGCGGCTATCTTCATGCCACCCGTTACGGGCATGAACAATTCGGCGGACATCTTGACTGGAAAGTCCGTCCTACTGAAGAGCTGAGCGGCAGGAGCGTCCTTCTGATAGACGATATTCTCGACGAGGGGAGGACTCTATCGGCAATCATCGACTACTGTATCCAGGAGAGAGCACAAGAGATTATAACAGCCGTACTGGTACATAAAGAGCATGACAGAAAATCTGCGGGGCTGAAGAGAGCCGATTTTACCGGCCTTGCCTCTCCTGACAGGTTTCTCTTCGGCTGTGGCATGGACTACAAGGGTTATTGGAGGAATGCTCCGGGGATATATGCTGTCCGAGGGACTTAAGAACGGACCGGGGAACAACTTTGGCAGATAAGGCTATCCGACGTCGAACATTTCAACGATGAAGAGGCTCCCCCCGCCTGGAGCGTCTTCTACCCAAGCCCTGCCTTTGTAAAGCTCGGCAATCTTCTGTACGGTCGCCAGGCCGATTCCGGTCCCGGAAATCCTCTGGCCGGTTGTCCCCCGGTAAAACAGATTGAATATCCTCTCTTTTTCATCTCCTGCCACCCCCGGGCCATAGTCCCTCACGGTAAGTCTGACTGCTCCTTCATTCAGCCCGCCGCGCACCTCGACTTTACCCTTCCCCGAATAGCGAATGGCATTACTGATAAGGTTATCGAGAATCAATTGATACAGGGTCTTCGGAATTCTGATGTCAGGAAGCGTTGTCATATCAATAGTTGCGCCATCAGGTGAAAACTCCGATGAAAATCGCAGCTGTATATTCTTCAGCACTTCTTCTCCTTTTGTTGGAGATAAAGGCGGTTCTACAGAGCCGACTGTCGATAGTGCCAAAAGGTCCTCAAGCATCGAGTTCATCCTCTCGGCCTGGCACAAAACCTCATCTAGCATCTCGGTCACCTGGGGGGAAAGCTCCGCTGAGTACTGCTCACTGATAAACTGTATATAGCCGATGATAGGGGTAAGTGGTGACCTTAAATCATGCGAAACAGTATGGACAAACGAGTCAAGTTCCCGGTTCGCCTGTAAAAGCTTCTCCTCAAGAGCCTTACGAAGACTTATGTCCTGAACAAGGGCAATACAGTAGGCAGGGGAGCCATCAGAGGCGACGATGCATGACAAGGAGACGTGCCCCCAGACATTATCCCCGGACTTGGTAACAAAACGCCTTTCGCAGTCAATCGAGCCTTGCCTCAGGTCAAACGCCTCTTCGTACATGGCAGAGACTCTGTTTCGATCTTCAGGATGGGCAAACTCATCAATCTTCCGGTTTAAAAGCTCATTCTCCTCATACCCGGTGAATCTGCAGAAAGCAGGATTAACCTGCATTATGTTCTTTAATGGCGATACAAGTACCATCCCTGCTGCTGCAGTATAAAATATGGATCTGAACCGCTCCTCGCTGTCTCTCAGGGCATCTTCGATCAGTCTCTGCCTCAAGATGAAGCCCCATTGCTTCAATGACCTTTCGATAACCAGCTTCAGTTCGGAAAAAAGCTCCGGACTCTTTACCAGATAATCGAGAGCACCTGCCTTTATGGCATCCACGGCCTCGATCTCGTTTCCGGCATCAGACATCAGCACAATCGGGAAATGTGCGACACTTCTGTCAACCGGAAGAAGAAGAGTACCTTTGCCGTCAGAAAGATTGAGATCGACAATAGCAAGGTCGGGAGTATTATTGTCGAGCCACGACCTTGCTTCGGCGAGAGTCCTGGCAACTACCGTATAAACCTCCGGCAGCATCGTGGAGAGAATTCTCTTTATCTCTTCTGCAGACTGGTCCGAGCCATCTACAAGGAGCAGGGTTATCCGCTTGTGATTGTTCTTTGCCACACCCGATAACATCGGTCATACCTCATTCTTGTTACTCATTGACTCGCCATGTATCGATAATATGCTATAGTTAAACAATAAGGCAAGCAAGTCAGGAACAGCGTCACCTCATATCAACGCATATTATTTACTCATGGCTGCATGGCTTCTCCGGTGAGAAATGAACCTTAAGCAGCATCTTATAGCAACCGGAGCAGCATCCGCAGCCTTACTGCCGTTCGGCGACACTACCGGAATCCTCCTGTTTGCCTGCGGTAGTGTTCTGATTGATGTCGATCATCAGATTTTCTATTACTATAAAACCGGCAAATACGACGTTTCAGGCATGTTCAGATATTTCAGGGTAGTCGACCAGAACCTTTACTCGATACCCTATCTCGGAGTCTGCATCTTCCATACAATCGAATTCTTTCTCCTCGTAGCTCTGCTCTCCTACTATGTCCCGCCCCTTAAGTACCTTCTTGCCGGGCTTATCTTCCACATCCTGCTGGATATTTACGATCTTGTCCGCCTCAAGGTGCCTTACATACGGGCATACTCCCTGATTGAACACTTTATCCGTAAAAGGCAAAAAGGTTATCCGTTTATCTGACGGTGCTAAAACCATCTCTTGCGCCTGAAGAATATAATCATCCCGACGGTTATCCCCACCATCATGAGCCAGACAGCCGGATAACCCCATTGCCATTCAAGCTCCGGCATATGCTTGAAATTCATGCCGTAGACACCGACAATGAAGGTGAGCGGCATAAAAATGGTCGCAATGATCGTCAGAACCTTCATGACAGCGTTCATCCTGTTGCTGACACTGGAAAGGTAGATGTCGAGCATGCCGGAGAGCATGTCCCTGAGGGTTTCCACCGTTTCGATGACCTGGATGGTATGGTCATAGAGATCCCGCAGATAGACGAGGGTAGCTTCCTTCACCATCGGAGAGTCCCTGCGGACCATGCTGTTTATAACCTCCCTGAGCGGCCAGATCGCCTTGTGAATGAAGAGCAGCTCCCGCTTCAGCCGGTAGATCTCCGCAAGTGTCCGCGGAGCAGGGTCGCGCATCAGTTCCTCCTCCATCGACTCGATGCTCTCCGCCGCCCGCTCCAGCACCAAAAAGTAGTTGTCAACTATTACATCCATAAGCGAGTAGGCGAGGTAATCTGCTCCTTGGCTCCTGGCACGCCCCTGAACGTTATTCAGTCGTTGGCGCACCGGGTTGAACGGATCACCATCCAGCCCCTCCTGGAAAGTTAGCAACCACCCTTCACCCAGTACCAGGCTGACCTGCTCGCTGCTGACCCCTCCTTCTACCGGGGTCAGCATCTTCAGGACCACAAAAAGATACTTGTCGTACTCCTCCGCCTTGGGACGCTGGTCAGTATTGGCAATATCCTCAAGCACCAGTGGGTGGATACCGTAGCAGTCGCCCAGCTTCTTTAACAGCTCCAGCCGTCCAATCCCCTCCACATTCACCCAGGTTACCGCCCACTCGGGCGGAGGGAGCAGACACTCCTGCTCCAGATCGGGATTTAAGATATCAACCCTCTCCCGGTCATAGGTGATGACTTCCGTCCTGGGAGCTGACTGCCGCTCCTCACCGATATGAACCAGGCTCCCCGGCGACAGGCCCGCTTTTCGGGACCTTTTCTTGAGCAGTTTTTTCATTAGTGCGCTTCGCTCCAGTTATCCCCATTATTTATATCAACCTTTAATGGAACTGCAAGTTCCGCCCCTCTCTCCATCTCATGCACGACCAGCTGTTCCATTCTCACCAGTTCATCGTCAGGGACTTCAAATACCAGTTCATCATGTACCTGCATCAGCAATCGGCTCAAAAGACCTTCCCGCTTGATCCGCCTGTCTACTCTGACCATAGCCTGCTTGATTATATCTGCCGCGGACCCCTGAATCGGGTAATTGATGGCATTCCTCTCAGCAAAGGAACGGACCGTGAAGTTACTGCTGCCGATATCAGTGATTGGAAGCCTGCGCCCCAGAATAGTCGTGACAAATCCTTTCTCTCTGGCATGCCGGACACAACTATCGAGAAAGCTGATCGCACCGGCATGTCTTGCCTTGTAGCTATCGATAAAATCCTCTGCGACCTTGCGCGTGACCCCCAGCTGCTTTGCCAGACTGAACGCGCTCTGACCGTATATCACACCGAAATTAACCGTTTTCGCCTGACGCCGCATCTCCGGCGTAACCATCTCGGGAAAAAGGCCGAAGACCTCGCTGGCGGTACGTATATGAATATCTTCGTCCCGTTCGAACGCATCGCACAAGACCCTGTCCTGTGAAAGATGAGCAAGCACCCTGAGCTCTATCTGCGAATAATCGGCAGAGACGAGCTTGTGACCCTCCTTCGCGATAAAACCACGCCTGATTATCCGCCCTTCATCTGTCCTGATCGGTATGTTCTGCAGGTTCGGATCGGATGATGATAGCCTTCCGGTGTTTGTTACGGCCTGGTTATAAGAAGTATGGACCCGGCCAGTCTCTGGATCGGCAATCCTTGGGAGCGCGTCGGTATAGGTCGATTTCAGCTTCGAAAGCCCCCGGTACTTGAGCAGGAGGGAAGCTATTTCGAAACCGCTTTCGGCGAGCCTTTCAAGCTCTTCCACATTGGTCGACCAGCCGCTCTTCGTCTTGGTCTTTTTGCCGGTCGGCAGCTTCAGTTTCTCAAAGAGAATTTCGCCAAGCTGCTTTGGTGAGTTCAGATTGAACGACTCTGATGCCAGGGTGCAGATGTCAGTTTCGAGTAATGCCATCTCCTTACCGAACTTCTTCGAGAGCTCCTCGAACAGGGGTATGTCGAGCCTGACCCCGGCAAGCTCCATCTCGGCAAGGATCGTGACGAGCGGCATCTCGACGTCATGGAAAAGACTCTCCATCCCTCCTTCAGCAATTTTTGGCATAAGCACTTTCTGCAGCAGAAAGGTCGCATCTGCATCCTCGCAAGAGTAGCGGGTCGCAGATTCGATCTCCACCTCTGCGAAACCTATCTGATCCTTCCCCTTTCCTGTCAGGTCAGAGTAGCTGATCATCCGGTGATCAAGATGTTCGACAGCCAGCGAATCGAGACCCTGACCCTGGCGTGATGGGTTGACAAGGTATGCAGCAATCATCGTATCGCACCATATCCCGGCGATTCTGATGCCGTAGCGCCGCAGCACCTGATAGTCGTACTTTATGTTCTGGCCGATGACCTTGCGGGAAGAGTCTTCCAGAATGGGTTTTAGCGAGGAGAGGACCATGTCGAGGGGCAGCTGATCAGGCACCAGTGCCGACTCGACTTTTTGGCTGAAAAGCCCCTGCTCTCCGCCCGGGACAGACTCTTTACGGGTAGTCGTTTTCACGTGTCCGACCGGAATATAGAACGCTTCGTGCTCCCGGAAAGAGAATGATATCCCGACTATTTCAGCCTCCCTCACGTTCAGGCTGGTTGTTTCGAGGTCTATGGCAAAGGATTCCGCCTTCGCCAGATCTTCAAGCAAACTGTGAAATCCGTCCTCCGATTTTATTGATTGGTAATGCTCCGTTGTCAGAGTCGATTGACTCGTCAGCTCCTTCATAAGGGTCGTAAACCCGTAGGTTTTGAACAGCTCTGCCAGTTTGGCATTGTCAGGTGAAGTGTAAAGAAGATCTTCAAACGAGTAGTCGATCGGAACATGGTCATCGGTTGTAGCAAGCCGCTTCGAAAGTCTCGCCTGCTCGGCAAACTCCCGCAGACGTTCACCGTTTTTCCCTTTCACTTCTCCGGCCCTCTCCAGCAGCGAATCAAGCGACCCGAACTCCTGAATCAGTTTTATTGCTGTCTTTTCTCCGATGCCAGGGACTCCGGGAATATTATCGGATGTGTCACCAGCCAGACCGAGAATGTCGATCACAAGTGGAGGCTCCACCCCGAAACGCTCAATCACCTCCTGAATGCCGCTCTCTTTCTCCTTCATCGTATCAAGCAGGCGTACCCGGTCGTCGACGATCTGCATCAGATCCTTGTCGCCGGTCACAACCACGACATCAATTCCATGTCCTTTGCACTCTCTGGCAATGGTCGCAATAATGTCATCCGCCTCGAACCCAGCCAGCTCAAGAGCCGGGATATTGAACCCCCGGACCATCTCCTTGATAGGTTCGATCTGCGGCCGCAGATCTTCCGGCATGGCAGCGCGGTTTGCCTTATACTCCGGGTATATCTCATTGCGGAATGTCAGGCGTCCGGCATCGAAAACCACTGCAACATGATCAGGTTTCCGGTCTTTGAGGACCTTCAGAAGCATCTGGGTAAACCCGTACAGCGAATTTGTGGGAAATCCGCTCGGGGACGAAAGATGCCGGATGGCATAGTAGGCACGGTAGATGTAGGAAGAGCCATCAATAAGATAGAGGGTTTTATCGGTCATATTGTTTCCTTGTTTTTCGGCCCGGCCCAACTTTCTGATTGCAGGCAAGCGCTGACGAGAATTGAATTATCACGGTTTTCCAGTCAGCACAAACGCACCCCAATAAATTAATTTTTCCGTTATCTTGTCACTGCCAGCGGAAAATCCTGAATGGTCTGCGGCTTGGTGGTAGTAGGCGTCTGCTGCCCCCCGGTCAGTTCCTTCACCCTTTCCGACAGGTACAGGTCAAGCATGTTGATTGTGATCCGCCCTTTGCCACCGTAATCGGCCTTGCCGGAAATACCTTCCACTAGCGCCTTGGTGAAAGCGCCGTTGCCCCATTTGTCGTTTTCCATGGAATACTGTCTGCCCGTTGACGAGGCAAAAACCACCACCCCGTTCTCGGCGCTGGAAAGCTCGTTGACAAAGGCGTTGATATCGGCCACACCACGGCGGCCACCCATGACGTTGCCGCTATGGCAGGTGTCCACGAACAAGAGCGCCTTGCCAGCCAGGGAGGCAAGGGTGTTCTTTATGTCTGAAAAGGCCACCCCGGAACGCATCAGCTTGTCAGGGTCGGCATTCTGCGGCAGATAATAATATATGCCGCTCTGGTCGTTAACCCCATGCCCGGCCAGGAAAATCATGGCCACATCCTTGGCCGTGGTCTCCTTGCGGAGCCAGTCAAGGCCATCTAGAATTTCGTCCTTGGTCGCCTCGGCATCAGTAAGGAGCTTGACCGTTACCTCGCGATAGAGTCCACCCTTCTGCTTCTGCACTGCGGCGGCATAGTCTTTTGCATCCTTGGCGGCGTATTTGAGGGTAAGACCGCTGTCTTTATAAGCGCTGACGCCGACAGCCAGGAGATACAGTCTGGGTTGAACGGTAAACTCCCCCTGCTTTTTGCCTGCCCAGGAAAGACGTATTGTGGCCGGAACGGATGAAGCATGACGGTTTTCGGCTATGATGCTGATCTCGCAGTCACGTTCCGGTATGGTGATGGCCATGGATTGTTCACTACTGTCTTTCGGTACGACCTTGAGACCCCTGTCGGTGGATATCGGGCGTCCGTCAATTAGGACACGGACAGCGGTCACAGGCGCATCGGATGGGCCACGGACAGTGAATATAAGATTAACGCTGGATCTGTTTACCGCAGCGCCATCGGTGGGGCCTACGATGCTCACCACCGGCGGCAACAGACTGGCAACCGCCTTGATTTCCTTCCGACCGCTTTCGGCATTGGCCAGTTGCACAGCCTCACCTTCGTCCAGGGTGTCAAGAATTTTGGAGATAACATCCGGGCGGTAGTATGTAGAGCGAAATTTGGAGGCCGGGAAGAAGTCGGCAGCTTTGTCCTTGCCGTTATTCAGATGCCAGCCGATTAACTCTTCACCGCCGGGTGAAGCGTCGTAATAGCCGGAAGGGGTCCAAAGTACCCAGCGCTTCCGATCAACATGGGGGAAGAAGGCCAGAAGTTCCTCGCCATCACTCATCCGGTACCAACGGATGGTGCCGTCACGATAGGCTGCCACGGCAACTCTGCCGTTCCGGGAGATATTCACCCCCCAGGCGTCACCATGTCCCGGAGCCTGCCACAGCTGTTTACCCTCTTTAGAGATTTTGATCAGGTACTTGATTGTCCCCAACAGCAAACAGTTTCCATCCGCGGCAATGGCAATCGAGCGGAATTTATCGTATTGCACCAACTTGATAGGGGTGCCGTTCAGCGTCAGGTTGGTAGTGTGAAGTTCCCCCTTGATTTTCAGACCGCTGTGACGGTGGAGGGGTTTGTAAAGATTTTCTCCTGGCTTCCTTTTATCCTGGGGATATAGAGTGCGGGCTGAGAGGTTAAAGCAGGTGGGGGATTTATAAAATCTCTCGTATCCGAAGCACACCTCGCTGCCGTCTGACGAGAGGTTGACCTCCCCGAGCTTAGTCCGGTAATCCGCAGTTTGCGGACGAACCAAAAAACGGCTCTCCCCGTTTCGCTCCAGCAGGGCAAGGCCACCCGTAATTGCCAGCAGCCCGCCATCCGGCAGGGCGGCAAGGTCGTGGATGGTAGTATTAATACCCATCTGAACATCCTCGGCATTCCCTTTGCCTTGATTACGCCAGCGGCGAATGGGGATTTCAAGCGCTTCATTCATATACTGACCTGCTGCGTACAAGGTGCCGCCGTCTGCTGACCAGGCAATGTTTGCGAGGTTACCCTCTTTCAGATCGGTTGTGTCCGCGCTGTAAAGAAAACTGAGATCCTTGGCGTCGAATATATCCACCCGTGGGGCATCTTCATATCCGACCGCAACCTTTGCCCCATCGGGAGAGAAGCGGGCGGCGTAGGGATGGCTGCCACCTGGCGTCTTCATCTTGGCAAGCAAGTGCAGGGGCATTTTGTCAGGCGCATCCAAAGCGGCATATAGCCTGATATACCCATCATCGCAACTACTCACCATACGTCCATCGCTGCTGAAGTGGACTGAATAACTTCGGTCCTCGTACCCGGCATCTCGCCCGAGCTCTGAACCGTCGTTACTGCGAAAAACCCGGATGCCGTTCTTACCCCCCAAACTTGCGGCCAGGTAACGGCCATCGAGAGAAAAGCTCAGATGATGAATCTCAACAGCTGGAAGTTCGTTGATACGACGCAACAGTTTGCCGGAAGATGTGTCGAACAGGTAAATGGATGACTTGCCATCCCAAAAGATTCCCGACGAACCTGCCACGGCCAGGGTGGCGCCGTCAGGGGAGATGGCAACGCTAAGGAGTCTCCCCTCGTCATCCTCGCCAATCGGCGGGCGAAAGGTGCGCAGCAGCCGTCCCGTGGCCACCTCGTATAGCCGGGCGGTCTTGTCATCCGAGGCGGTTGCCACCCAGCGCCCCTGGCTGTCGGTGGAGATGCGATCAACTCTGTCGATATTGGCGCCGACCTCGATGCGAAGGATCGGTTGTTTTGGAACCAATGAATCAACGTCTTTGACCTGAAACAACACCTCCTTTTCAAGCAAAGTCCCATCGCGCATCACGCTCAATACGGCAGTAGATCCCACTTTTTGCATCGAGATACCCTTCAAAAAATCTTCAATGGTACTGACCGGAATTCCATTGAATTTTGTAATTAGATCATTTTTTTTGAAGCCGGCCTTTTCCGCCGAACCACCGGGTATCACGGTTAGCACACGAATGCCGGCCGGTCCTCTGACTCCGGACTGCTCCCGGGTTATTGCTTCAAATTTGATACCGAGAAAAGGCTTTGGTTCCTCGGCCTGCGCGGCTTTAGAAAAGCATGGTGCTACGTGCGCAGCAAGTACAATGGCAATTATGATTAAAATGATTTTCTGCATGCTGGCCTCCACATCAACTATATTCCTGTTGGCCGAAAAACCCTTCCCTTGCCTGGTCTTTCGCTGTACCTAAAAACAGCCTTCCCCTACTGCACCACAAACAGCGGATTATCCCTGCCGAAGTTGATGATGAACGGCGTCTGGGGATGCCCGAGCTTTGTCGAGATCTCGGTGGTCTTATCCTTGGAGTACAGCCCCAGGTTCTTGAACGTCACCTTGCCTTCTTTCTCTTTGTCTACTTCCTTGCCGTTTTCTATCCCCTGCAGCAGCGTGTGGGTATAGAGGCCATTCCCCTGGTAGCCGTCCATGGCGCTCTGCACGCTGCCTGCCGAGGCGTAGATATGCAGTCCCATCTTCTTGGCCATGACCGACATGCGGGCGTCGTAGAGGCCGCTGACGATATTGTCGATGCCGCCGGCGTGGCAGGTGTCGAAGATGAAGAGCTGGGAGAGAGATTTGATCTTTTTGGATATCTCGACGATTTCGTTGGAGCTGATGAGGCTCTTGGTCATGGAGAGGTCGCCGTCGAAGTCGGCGGTGACGATGTAGTACTGGTTCTGCAGCAGCACCCCGTGGGAGGCATTGAAGAAGATAAAGCCGTCGCCTTGCTTGACCTTCCTGGAGAGCTGTTCGATGGTTCCGATGATTCCTGCCTTGCCCGCTTGAGAGTCTGAGAGGCTGGTGACGTGGATGTTCTCCGGCTTGTAGATGCTGGCGGCCTTGGCGGGCAGTTTGGCGATGAAGTCTCTGGCATCCTTGGCAGCGTATTTGAGGTTTGCCGATGAATCGCGGTACTTGTCGATCCCAACGGCCAGGATATAGAGGTGCGGCTCCTCCGCTGGCCGTGCGGAGGTGAACGACGCCGTTTGCAGGTAGCTCTGGATCGTGTTCTGTGCATTGAAAGCGGTGACGCTGATCTCGTTGTCGCCAGGTATGGCTTCGATGTCCACGCACTCTTCGAAGGTCTCGCCTTTTGGTTTGGCCTCCATGAAAAGCGGCTTCTCCTTCTCCTTTACCACGAGGCTTCGTAAATCCTCCTGGATGGCCCGGCTGTTCATCGCTAGCTTCCGCTTCTCAGGAGTGCTTGTTTTGGCGACTGTTTCCCGGTAGAAACCGTCCGACTTGACCAGCTTGCCGTTCTGGAACAGGCGCACCTCGCCGATGCCGCCGCCGGTGTTACTGGCCTGGTAGCAGACTTTTGCTATGGCATCGCTGGTGTTTGTTGGAACGGTGGTGAACTTGACGGAGGGAGGCGGATTGCGGATTGCGTCGTCGATGGTGATACTGATCATGCTGCTGATGTCTTCACCCTTCAGCTTCGCCTGGACAATATCAGGACGGTAAAAGACGTCGTAAAACTGGTCGATGCCATATGCACTAATTTTTCCAAGGCGGATATTGAGGTATTTGTGACCGTTTTGGGAAGAGCTGTAATACCCCTCGGAGGTGATAGTTATCCACTCGTCGTCGGCAAAACTGAAGAACTGGGCAAGTTCTTTGCCGGTTTTTATGTTCCAGAGCCTGGTCGTATCATTACCCCCTGAAACCACATACCTTCCGTCAGGAGTGAAGACGACAGAATTAACAGCTCCTGAATGGCCCTGAAAAGTCCTGACTTCATCGCCTGTGTTAATGTCCCAGAGTTTGAGATAATGGTCCGCGCTACCTGACAAAGCATATCTGCCGTCAGAGCTGAAGACAACAGAATTAACAGCTCCTGCATGTCCCTTATAACTCCTGATCACTTTACCTGAGTCTATATCCCAGAGTTTCAGGGTCTTGTCCCAACTTCCTGACAAGGCATACCTGCCGTCTGGGCTGAAGGCGACTGAATTAACAAATCCAGAATGCCCCTGAAAAGCCCTGATCTCTTTGCCTGAGGCTGTATCCCAGAGTTTCAGGGTATTGTCATAACTCCCTGACAAGGCATATCTGCCATCTGGACTGAAGGCGACTGAATTAACAAATCCAGAATGCCCCTGAAAAGTCCTGATCTCTCTACCTGAATCTATATCCCAAAGTTTCAGGGTTTTATCCCAACTCCCTGACAAAACATACTTACCATCAGGGCTGAAGGCGACTGATGTTACAGCACTAGAATGCCCCTTAAAGGTTCTGAGCTCTCTGGTTGTTCCCATATCCCAGAGTTTGAAGGTCCCTCTGAGACTACCTAACAATGCATTCCTGCCGTCAGGGCTGAAGGCGACAGGGCCAACAACATTCTGGATCGTCCTGATCCCTTTGCCCGTGCTGATATCCCACAAATTGCTGTAGCCCCCACCATTAAACAAGGCATGCCTGCCGTCAGGACTGAGTGCTACTGAAGAAACTGCTCCTGAATTCCCCTGAAAAGCTCTGATCTCCTTGCCTGTGCGGACATCCCAGAGTTTGAGAGTGTAGAGATAATTGTCAACAGTACCTGACAAGACATACCTGCCATCCGGGCTGAAAACTGCACACGTTGAGAATCCCTGGATGGTCCTGATCTCATTGCCGGTGTTTATGTCCCAGAGCTTGAGAGTGTTGTCCTGACTCCCCGACAAGACATATTTGCCATCCGGGCTGATGGCGACAGATGAAACCCGACCTTTATGTCCCAGAAACGTTCTGATCTCATTGCCAGTGTCAATGTCCCAGAGTCTGAGAGAATAATCCTTGTTGAGCGGATCATAACTCCCTGACAAGGCATACCTTCCATCAGGGCTTATGGCAACAGATTTAACCCCTTTTGAGTGCGCTTGAAAGGTTCTGATCTCCCTGCCTGTGTTGACATCCCACAATTTGAGGGGATTTCTCGTGCTTCCTGACAAAGCATACCTGCCGTCAGGACTGAAGGCGACTGATGAAACCGAACCAAAACTTCCCTCAAATGTCCTGACCTCCCCGCCGGTCTTGATGTCCCATAACTTGAGATCTCCCCCCCCTGACAAGGCGTACCTGCCATCAGGGCTGAATGCGACTGATGTAACCGGACCTTTATGTCCCTCAAAAGTCCTGATCTCCCTGCCGTTGCTCACATCCCAGAGCTTGAGCGTTTTATCAAAACTCCCAGACAAGGCGTACATAGTGTCCGGGCTGAAGACAACAGAATTAACAAATCCAGAATGCCCCTGAAACGTCCTGATCTCCCTGCCGCTGTTCACATCCCAGAGTTTGAGGGTAAAATCATGACTTCCAGACAAGGCATATCTGCTGTCAGGGCTTATGGCTACGGAAGAAACCATATTTGTGTGCCCCAACTGCACAAAAACTTCTGCCTTCTCCTCCGCCCCGGCATCTGCCCCCCACCCCGCTGAAAACATCACTATAGCCAAAAGAAGCGCGCCCGGTTCAAACATTTTCCGAAATGATTTCATCATGGCCTCCTGCGCAATTCCTCTGAACTGAGTTGAAAACTAAACCGCCCGCAAGCTATTGGGCAGCTGTATTTGACATCATCCCAAGGAATCAATACTTAACTCCCTATTTTCAAATCCATCAAATCTCCGAAATATTAGCTCCGGTGATCCCGACATCCGGCCAGCTTTCGTAGACCCAGTCTTCCAGGCGTTCCAGAAGCGTTCTGGCCATCACCTTGTCAGAGCTGACCGTTACAAATCCGAGCACGCCAACACGCGGATTGTCCTGCCGGTCTATTTCGGCGGATGCCACGTTAAAGCGGTTTCGGGCACGCTGCTGGATACTCCTGATTATCCCGCGCTTCTCTTTAAGGGTAAAGGACGGAAGGTCCAGATGGAGTTCAAGACAGTATATATGCATCAATCTTCCACTTCCGGATCAGCTCTCTTCGATGGTAAAGATGACAAAAGCCATGGACGGACGTTTCTGTGACTCACGCATGGCAAAATGCACTCCATCGAAGGTCCACCCTTTTCCACTCCATTCGTTGAGGACTCCTTCCAGCATATCTTCCGATACAGTTGACAGTTCTATTACCTTGTATTTCAGCATCGTCAATCTCCCTGGGGACGAATTTGCTGCATAGTATCCCAGAATCTGTCCCCCTTCAACTCGATTCCACACCTTGATTTTTGAGAAATAGATGCTTAAATTCTGACTGCAGCAAGAAGGCTCTAACAGGAGGTGCCGAAAAATGGCAATAGTAAAGTACAATCCGTTCAGAGAGCTTCGCACCATGCAGGACCAGATGAACAGGATGCTTGACATGGCATGGAACCGTGAGTTCGGCGAAGAGTTGAAGGAAGGGGTATGGCAGCCGCCGGTTGACATCTATGAAGATGAGCACTCAGTTGTGATAAAAGCTGAAGTTCCGGATGTCGATCAGAAAGATATTGAAGTCAGGATCGAAAACAACACCCTGACCCTGAAGGGCGAAAGGAAACACTCTTCTGAAATCAAGAAGGAGAACTACTACAGGGTTGAGAGGTATTTCGGGCAGTTCCAGAGAAGCTTCTCTCTCCCTCAGTCCATAAACCAGGACAAGGTACAGGCAACCTGCGAAAAGGGGATTCTTACGATAACTCTGCCAAAACGTGAAGAGGTGAAGCCGAAACAGATCTCCGTAGAGGTCAAGTAGTTTATAATTCCATCCAAGTTCGGTGCGGGGGCTCTGCCCCCCCCACTCTCATTTAATCTTTAATCACTCCGCAACCTTGCCTTTCCATAGTTTACGAATGTGATCAACATTTCGTCACGTTAATTTATCACGTTACTCAACTTAGAGAACATGTTACGCTAAATAACCGCCATATTGCAATCCAAGGCTCACCAACAAGATAATAAGATTAAGTTAACAGTCAAACTTTCAAAAAAAAACCGATGTATTAATGGACAGATTGAAACTTTCTGCTATATTCGAGAGGATGTTAATCAACTTCGAAGTTACTGGGTACTAATTTTGCTTAAATATGCTATTTAACAGATTTCCATGTGAGAGAATCACAATTTTACAGAAAGGAGTGTCGTACCTGAAAAGAATCAATTCTAGAAAGGAGGTCATTTGATGGTACTCAAACGGGTAAGTACAGCGCTTTCGGCACTGCTTGTTTTAAGTGCCGGAGCCGCATTGGGTGCTGAAATCAGTGGAAGAAGCTCCACACAGCTCCTCTGGTACAACAATGAATTTACAGAGAAACGAGTATTTGAAGCTGCCGAATATCTTCGGGTAAATGTGACAAAAATTGACCAGGCAGGAAAGTTATCCTTATTTGCCTACGGTCGGGGGGCACAGTCTTTCGGGCCTGATCATGACACAACAGGCAGATTATACAGTCTGTATGTCGACTACCGTGACCTTGCAGATAAGGCTGATCTCAGATTCGGTCGGCAATTTGCCTCCAATGCAGCCGGATTTGCTCTGTTCGACGGGCTAAAGGTCGACCTGAAAAACATCGGTCCGGTAGGGGTGTCGGTTTTCGGCGGTCGTGATGTTGTTTACGGGCTTGATGGAGAACTTGGAAATACCTGGGACACTGACCTGGGTATCTCCGCTTATCTTAACGGATTCAAAAAAACAGATTTAGAACTAAGTTGGCTGCGCAAATGGGAACAGAGTGAAGCAGCACGGGACACTCTCGGAGCATCTTTCAAGCAGTATCTCTTCAGTTTTGCCAAGCTTTACGGTAATACAAAGTTTGACCTGCCGAGTGAATCTTTTACCGAATCGCTCATTGGGACGAAAATCTACCCAACATCAGATCTCATCTTTACTGGAGAGTACTATTCCAGTTATCCGCAATTTGACACTACTTCCATCTACTCTGTTTTTGCTGTCAACAACTATCAGGAGGCTTTGGTAAGAGCCGACTACACTCTTTCCGAGATTTTTTCCGTAAATCTGGGCTACAACCGGCAATGGTTCGGTGAAGGCGCAACAGCCGATGTCTATCATGTCGGGACAGGTATCTCGCCGATCAAGCATCTGAAAATCAACCTGGAATACGATAAACGCCACGGTTACTACGGAAGCACAGACGGGGGCATCGCCGATGTGGATTATGAAATCAACAAGAATGCACAGATCGCCGCAGGGATTACCTACGACGTCTACCAGCGCGATGTGTTAACACATGAAGAAATTGCCCGCAGATACTGGCTTGGCGGCAAGTATAAACTGGCAAAAAACATGGCATTATCCGGAAGAGTTCAGAACGACGTCAATGCACGCTTCACCGAGAATTATTCGGGACGGCTGGTTTTTGACTACGACTTCTAGAAAGGGGGTGTACCTGTGAAGAATAAGATGTTCGTTGTCATGCTTCTTGTCCTGTCGATCCTTTATGTTCAGCAGGCAGCAGCCCAGAAAGAGAACCACAAGGAGTACCGTGAATCACCGATAAGTGATTGCAACGCATGTCATAAAAGCGAGGGTATCGCTCCCAATCATGACGGCGACTGGATCAGAAATCATCGAACTGTTGCAGGCAAGCCGGTGAACAACTGCGGCGAGTGTCACACTCAGGACTACTGTCTCGATTGCCACAAGGGCGGCGGGATCGGTGCTGACTTCAAAGCTGAAGGCTCACGACGCGATTTTGCACCCAGCAGTCACAGAAGCGATTTCATCAACATTCACCCGATCAAGGCAGCCGGTAATCCGCAGAGCTGCCTTCGCTGCCACGAGTTGAAGCAGTGCAATCAGTGCCACGACAAATTCCCCAAAGGAAACCTGAGAATCAAGTCGCACCTTGGCCTTGGCGCAAACGGTCAGTGGTACTCGCCGCAATCAGTTACCGAGCATGCTACTGAAGCCCGTCGTAACCTGCAGTCCTGTGCCGCCTGTCATCCGGAAGGAGATGTGTGCGTACAGTGTCATAAAAGTGGAGGCGTTCGACCGCACCCCAGAAACTGGAAGTCGGACAACTGGAAAGATAGAACCAAAGGCAAGGTTTGCCTCAAATGTCACATTCCGGGCACTTTTTAAACAAAAAATATCTGAAGGAGGAAAGCTATGAGTATCAGGAAGTCAGTAATCTTATTCGGCGTTGCACTTTCAATGGCGGCATTCATGAGTGGATGCAGCTCCAGTACAAAGGAAGGCGGCAGCCCTGCAGATGTGCAAAAAGTCGGGGACCCAATGTGCTTCCAGTGTCATGCGGCATCAGCCGATCCGCTGACCGGGGAAACCATCGTTGAGCAGTACGCACGCTCGCTTCACGCAGAACTTGGCTGCGAAAGCTGCCATGGCGGCGGTGCCCAGCACAACGGAATCGGGCCCTTCCCGTTTACGTTGAACAGTGAAATAAGCGATGCCAAGAAGGCTGAGCGTTGCGCCATGTGCCATGACGGTGTCACCCAGATTGCCACAAAAAGCGGCGAGCTTGTGGTCGCCCCGCTGAGCAGCTCGATCAACTTTCAGAACGGCAACCACGCCAACCCCGTAGGCACCTCAGAGGTCACCGAAGCCATATGCGCCCGTTGCCACTCCCACGAGGGATCGATCCTCTACGGCAAGGCAGGCTTAACCGGCGATGCCTCCATTATCAACAACACCGCTTTCCAGCCGGTACTGAGCCGCGACCCGGAGACCTTCAACACCATCAGGTGCGCCACCTGTCACGAGCATGGCGGCAATATCCGCCAGACCAATACCCGTAATCTGGCCGGCAACATCGTGACCTGGGATCCGGACGGCAATAAATTCGTCAGCCAGTTCGACCTCTGCACCAGCTGCCATACCATGAACACCAACGAAGGCAGGCAGATCGGTAGCGGCAATATCCTGGCAATAGCCAAGGCAACCGGTGGATTCACCAACGTCTCAACCGCAGCCTTTTTTCACAACACCCGCTGGTTCCGCACCCTCCCCTCGACCCATGTCGATCAGAAAGCTTCCACATCCGTAATTGAGGGCTACGTAATCCGCAAGAACCAGAAAAACCCCTGCTACGAATGCCACGGCCACGAGTTCAAAACCAATACCCGTGCCTATGCCGACCATCCTGAGCGCGGTACAACCATACATACCGATTGGGCAACGTCCGGCCATGCCGGCAAGCTGCTGAAACAGAAAGTTGCAGCTGCAGCGACCGTACCTGCAGGTGGTGCCGCCCAGACCGACGCCGTCATGAAGGCCGGCGTTACCGAAACCAGCGGCGCCGCCTGGGTGCATTACGACTGGGATCATACATATAATGCCAACGGTGTCGCTGATCGCGGACCATGCCAGATGTGTCACACCTCGACCGGTTTCGCCAACTACGCAAACGATCCGGCCAAATACGATTTCGCAAACAACGACTTCAGCCATCTTGCCGATTGGAAGAAGGCAACCGCCACTGCTGCGACGGTATCTTCCGGGCAGAACGAACTGCTCTACTGCTGGGGCTGCCACACCAACGCCGGCACCGGTAAACTGCGTTCCACCGGTTCGGCAACCATCTCGTTCCAGCTCGGCGGTCAGCCGATCGTCATCAATAACGTAGGCAACTCTGCTGCCTGTGTCGTCTGCCACGGCGGCCGCGGCAGCGTAGGTGCATTGACTGCCGACGATTCCCGCGACACAGCACGTTTCCAGGGTCACCACGCACCGACTGCCGGCATCGTGTTCGCAGCACAGACCCATCTTGCCTTCGAATACCCCGGGCTGAGCTACGTCAACGCTGCATTCAAGCATGACCAGATCAACGCCAGCACCGACGGCCCCTGCGCCAGTTGCCACATGGCCAACAAAGTTCACACCTTCAAGTCAATATCGTCTACAGGTGGGGTTGTCCAGAAAATCTTCGCACAGACACTCTGCAACACATGTCATGGGACTATGGCCACAACAACGCTTGATGACAACAAAGCAGCCTATGCCCAGGCATCAACACTTCTTAACAACCTTGTCGGAAATAAAGCCGGCTTCACCAACTACCTGAATGTCGCCATTACAGCGGCCAACGCCGCCACGAAAGACACTCTCGGCAATTTCGTCATAGAAGATAATGCCTACGGCGCCTTCCAGAACGGCAAGCTGAACGGCGACGAGCCGTGTGGCTATGTCCACAATCCGACCTACACCAAGCGGGTCATCTTCGATTCGATTGACTGGATGGATAATGGCAAGCTGGACGGAACGATCACTGTTGATGCAGCCGTCTTCCCGAAAGCTGCTGCCTGGCTCGGTGTTCCTGCAGGCGGAACCGTTAAACGGCCATAACCGTTCATCGTTGGGAAGGCAGTTCTTCCCGCAACTATGAGCACTTCATGCAAAAGCCCCGGAGCGATCCGGGGCTTTTCTTCGTAGATTGATTAAGATCTTGACCAAAAATGGTTAAACTCGATTTGATAATGTCTAAAATGATTCGTCCCGCCAAACTGATGGCCTGTATCAGCGTGTCTCTGCTGGTGCATATCGCCAGCCTGTATGCATTAGGGATGTTCGGCAGGTTTGAGTTTGGCGCCCCGGTCAACCTGACGTCTGCAATCGGCGTCGACCTCAGAGATGCCCCTCCTCAACAAGAAACATCAAAAGCCGATGATAGTGAGATTGATGAAACATCTGCAGATGGTGAGCACCTTGCTGCGGAGCAGCGGGCTGTATTAACTGCAGCACAAGAGCTCATCGCCAAACCTGAACCCGAGGTCATGCCACTGCCGGACAAAGAGCTGAACCAGGCTGCGGAGGTGATTGCCCCGCCGCCCACCTCGCAGGCATCGGTCGAATCAAAACCTCTTCGGCAACACACAAAATTCGAACTGCTGCACCCCTTACGCCTGTCGGGCGAGTTCATGGGTGTAGAATCTGAGACCCTGAACTACCGGATCTGCCTGCTCGGCATACCGGTGGGGAGTGCCATACTTCAGGCCCGCCGTGACAAAGGTGATGTCTGGATCACCCTCAAAGTCACCTCCGATGCGGTGATTTCGAATATCTATCCCGTCGACGACCTGATCGAAACCCGGCACATCAACGGCAATTTCATTATCACCAGGATGCGGCAAAAGGAAGGCTCCTTCACCGGAGATCGGGGGTTCACGCTCTTTCTGCGTGACAAGAGCGTGTTCTGGATCGACCTGTTGACAAAAAAAAGCGTCCGCGAAGCAATCCCGAACAGCGAGGTCGTCGATATTCTTTCAGGACTCTATTCTCTGAGGAATCGGCAGCTACAGGTGGGAAGATCAGAAACAGTGCATATTTACGACAGTGACACCTATGCAGCAGTGCCGGTAGACGTGCTGCAACGGGAGACCATCCGACTGCCCGATTTCAGCGAAGTAACGTCGCTCGTAATCCAGCCGAAGCTTAAAACAGATGGTATTTTCAAGCGCACCGGCGATATCCGGATCTGGCTCAGTGACGATGAATACCGGGTACCGGTCAAAATCGTCACCTCCATCGCTCTCGGTCAAGTGACCGCCGAACTGGTGTCAGCGGAGTCTAAAAGAAGTGAAAGGCACGGAGCACAAAAGTAGCTCTTCGCATCCATATTTTGCACCTGATTCGTAAGAAATCAAGGTTCCAGCAGGCCATTAACCACGGCACCTGCCATGGTAAGACCGAAAATACCCGGGAGATAGGAAATGCTGCCGAGAATTACCCGCCGGTGTTCACAGGAAAACTGCTGCTCATCCTTGTTGGGACAGATGCAGTCCCCCTTGCAGCCGGCATCCTTTACTGCCGGTTCCCGGTACTCCTCGGTAGAGAAAACCACCTTTACCCCTGAAGCTATCCCCTGTTTTTTCAGAAGTTTCCGGACAGAACGCGCCATGCGGCAGCTGTGGGTTTCGGAGATATCTGCCACCCGGACCTTGCCCGGATCGAGTTTGGCCGCTGCCCCCATACTGGAAATGATAGGAATCTGCCGCTCCCGACAGCTCCCGATCAGGTGCAGTTTGCTGGTGAAGTGATCGATGGCGTCAACCACGTAATCATAGCCCGGTGACAGGAGAATATCGCTGTTCTCCGCACTGTAGAACTCCTTGAACGGAACGATGTCGGCCTGCGGGTTGATGAGACTGAGCCGCTCCGCCATGACAATCGCCTTGGATTTGCCGACCGTGCCATCCATGGCATGTAACTGGCGGTTGATGTTTGTCAGACAGATGTCGTCGAAATCAATCAGCGACAGCCTGCCGATACCGGCCCGGCAGAGGGCTTCGGCTGCATAGGAGCCGACGCCGCCCAGACCGATGACCGCCACTGATGAGTTCTTCAGGCGTTCCAGGCCTTCATGGCCGATGAGCAGTTCGGTACGGGAAAAACGGTGTAAACTGGACATTGTTCATTCCTGCAAATTGATGAGAATTTTTCTCATTATTACTCCAAGAAGCGGTGACCTGCCAGCTATTTGATAAACGTCCCGTTGTTGTACTCCTCGAAAGCGATCCTCAGCTCTTCGCGACTGTTCATGACGATCGGTCCCTGCCAGGCCACCGGCTCGCCGAGAGGCCTTCCGGAGAGCAACAGAAAGCGTACGCCGTCACTTCCTGCAGTCACCCTTATTATCTCCCCCTCTCTTTCATAGAGAACCACAGTCTCGGGACCGAAGGTACAGCCCCTTTCGAGATCAAGCCAACCGCTGCCGGAGTACTCAAATAAGTAAGGATCTTTGCCCTCATCGAATTGTCCGCTGCCGGACAGAAGATAGGCCACGCAAGTGTGCCCGTGCTTTATCCGATGCTCGAACACGGTTCCGGACGGCACCGTGACATCCATCAGTTCCGGCTCGATAACGATATCCTTCACCGGCCCTTCCACTCCGTCCAGGGTCCCGCTCACCAATTTCACACTGACTCCCGAGTCAAGCATGACCAGCGGTATGGACGCGGCAGGCACATCCCGGTATCGGGGAGGCATCATCTTTTGACCGGCAGGCAGGTTTGCCCAGAACTGGAACCCCCACATCGTCCCTGAGGGACTCCCTTTAGGCATCTCCTGGTGAATGATCCCGCTTCCTGCGGTCATCCACTGGACATCTCCCGCCCTTATCACCCCTTTGTTTCCCATGCTGTCCCCGTGCTCCACCACCCCTTCAAGGATATAGGTGATGGTCTCTATGCCGCGGTGCGGATGCCACGGGAAACCGGCCAGATACTCTTCCGGCTTTGACGTATGGAAATCATCCAGCATCAGGAACGGGTCAAACAGCGGAACCTGATAATAGCCGAATGCCCGCTTCAGATGGACTCCCGCGCCTTCAATGGTAGGAATGCTTTTAAACACCTTTGATATCTTCCTTGTTTTCATAAGATCGCTCTCCTGCAAGAATTTAATTGCTGGTTCTCTTTATGATCGAGCATGCTCACCTTGAATTCCGGAGCTTTATCTTCATACCCGCACCAATGACTATAGTGTAACCTGTAGCCTTCTATTTACAAGCATAGCGACATCTTCCGGAGGAGATGGTAAACTCAAATCCATGCATCCGGACAGCCTTCCTGAAACCGACAACTACAAAGTAGCCTGCCAGCAGATTCTGGAGGAAGATCACACCGTTTTTTCCATCCAGTGGATTGTCCTGCCTCCAGGCAGCGATCATGAACTGACCTCGGAAAGACTGCTGCAGCTCTACCTCGACTACGTCAGGCGTTTCACTCTGGGGATAATCTGCTCAGTTAAGAACGATAACGGCATTGAATTCCGTCTCACAGGGAGCTCAGTCGCAATCATCCGTTTTTCTCCGCCTTTGTCGGAAAGCACGGCTGATGGAGAGAAAACAACCCTCCATATTTCCGGGGGGCTCCTGGTACAGCCAACACAGTGCGACAGGGGGCAGTTCGAATTCTTCGTCGAATCGGTTGAATCGGGTTGCAGGGTAGCGCTGAAACTCTCAGATTTCTGTCCGCTCCTGCTCGGCAGCAGACAGTCCGCACAATGGCGAAAATGGCTCTATCGCCTAACTCAGGCCTATATTCACAAGGTTGTTACCATCCGTTTTCTTGCCATGATCTATCGGAAATTTACGGGGGAGCATCTGAAAAAAGGGGTGGTCAGAATTGCCATCAGAAAAGGGTCGAATATTTGAAGGTAACTGGTGAGCATGTCAGCGCATTTTTGCAACAGCTTCGAAATCCCGGCGGATATCCTCCATTCTGCTCCGGTTCTTCCCGAAATCCGAATAACCGAGGCGTGATGCGGAGCGGACATGGATCACTGTCGAGCCTGTTTCCAGAAGGAACTCGCCATCATCTGTAAAAAAAGTTGTATGGAATTCGACCCTCAGGTAACCGGCCTCCTCGGCCATTATCTTTGTATCCCTGCGGCTGGAAAGAATCTGCTTGAGAATCCGGAATGCGGAGTCAGGGTCTACGCCGAACGAAAGCGGCGCTACCCGGTGGCTCTCATCGGTTGCCTGGCTTGAAATGCAGTTGGGGGACGACGGGCAGGAAAGAAGCGTCCCGTTATTCACACCCAGGTTCTTCGGTCGCTCACCGGCACAAGAGACAATAAAGGTCGCCAGTATCCCCATGAATATCACCTTTGCAGAGATTCGTGTCAGATAGTCCATAATGTTTGATTATACCGCCTTATCCCTACTAATCCACGAAAGCAGCTGATATAGTTAATCCTCAGCAGTATAACCGCCTATCCTCTCCTTAAAGGAAACTCTAATGCCCGGACCGATTCAAATCGGAGTCAGCGCCTGCCTGCTGGGCGAAAAAGTCCGCTACGACGGTGGTCACAAGCGCGCCCCTTACATAACCGACACCCTCGGAAAACTCTTCACCTTCGTAGCAGTCTGCCCTGAAGTCGAATCCGGAATGCCCACCCCGCGCGAGCCGATGCGGCTTGAGGGAGATCCGGCTACCCCGCGCCTGGTGACCAAAGAGAGCCGGATTGACAGGACAGAGCAGATGTTATCCTACTGCAGGGAAAAGGTGGAAGAACTCGGGAAAGCGGATCTTTGCGGCTTCATCTTCAAGAAGAATTCACCCAGTTCGGGACTTTTCGAGGTCACGATCCATGACACTCAAGGTAACTGGACCGGCAGCGGCAGCGGTCTCTTTGCCAATGCGGTTGCCAGGCGTTTCCCGCTGCTGCCGATGGTGGAAGATGAACAGCTTTACGATACAGAATTTCGGGAGGTGTTCATAGAGAGGGTATTCGGTTATCACCGAGGGAAAGGACTGAGGACTGAAGCCGCTGAACATGTGAAGTTTTAGGCTCTTTGCGGGACAGATTTTGCTCGCCTTTGAAGGCGACCGCCAAGGCCGAACCCAGGTCAAACTGCTATGATAACTAATGATGATTTTAGATCCTGATTGCTTCATCAAGTATAATCCGGCATTGTTGGAAAATCTGACTGAACATTGATCCCAGGGGACTATGCACAATCCGGGAAAACATGGTGAAATCTGGGCTGTTGGCGGGGGCAAGGGGGGTACCGGGAAGAGCTTCGTCATCAGCAGCATGGGTGCGCACCTGGCTGCGCCTCCGTCGCTCGGCTGATAGCGGTAAACGACATTCGCAGTCCCTGCCACCCTTCGATTTTTTCAAAACCATTAGTCGCTTGAACGTACAGCAACCCCGCTCCCACCTCAATTTTGTGATCCCCGGCGGTCAGAAAGCTTACGCTGACCGGAACGCCCATGCCCAAACCGACAATAGCCACCCCTGCACGGACGCTGATATGCTCACGAAGCATACGGTCGTAGTTGACGCAACAGACCCCTTGCCCCAACAACTCCATATATGCAGCGTTTGGCGCCTTTGGGACGGACGAGTTGCCATCGTCTTCCGCGTAAGCCATCCCACACGCCATTATGCTGAATACAGAAATGCCAGCGAGATTTTGAACATCCGTCTCCTCAAAGGGTCCCCACAGGCGACAAGCATCCGTCAGACATTTGGGGTCAAGACATCTGGTGTCAAGTCCTTGACCCCATTGCTTACCCTTTCAAAAAGAAAACCCCGGGAGCCTCTTCAGCCACCGGGGATTCAGTACACAGCCAGTATGGGCAGCCTCCTGCCCCTTAATTCTTTCTTATAAATTGTGGACCACTAATTCACTGGCGCAACGAGTGTCAGGTCGACTTCACTGCGCAGTGATGAGTTCCACCATGCTCATACCCGCAGAATTAACATTGTAAATGATACGATTGATCTTCGTACCGGTCTTCTTCGCTTGCAATACGATGTCGAAAGCGGCCTTTCCGCCTGGAGTGTTCATATCAATGTAGACAACATTATATAGCGTTGGATCTTTAAAGCCTTCAATAAAGGTGAAATAAACCAGTGCCCCAGTTGTGTGAGCCCCTACAGGCCCGATTGTCTTGGCTATCCCCGTTTCTTCTGTGGCAAAAGCCGTTGATACAGACAACAACACCAGACAGCATACCGCCAACACTACTCGCTTCATGTTACCCTCCACTCATTATTAAATTTTGGGGCAAGCCCAAGAAATGGATTTATACTACAAAAATATTAATCTATCAATAATAATTATAAAATTTTATATTTTCTCGTTTATCGGATATTCAAACTTCCAGCGACAATAGCGTTGAACTACCCCCGTGAACCTTGGGATTATTCCCCTGCCGGATTAAGCACCACCTGCACCCCAGCTGTATCGGCAACAGCCGTCGCCGGCGCAGGACAATAAGGGGACAGGCACGAATGGCGCTAGTTTAAGAGTTGTTAGCACAATATCTGTTTCGGTGAGGGATCACCATCATTTCATGTCTCGGGGTGGTCATTAACTCATAATTCTTTGGCCGTCGCTTTCGACAGCGAGGCTCGCTTCGACCAGGGCGTTGCCGGATCGGAGTGTCGGTGATCGCCTCGTACAAGTCGCTCATCAATCGTAAACGTTCTGCCCTGCTGACCTTCGCTTGATTTAAATGGGGCTCCCAGTTGCGCAGGGCCTGTAGGCTGCCTTTGAAGCTGACATCCCGAACCGCAAGGTCAGCCTCTTTGGCCGCTTCGGACATCAGTTGCCGAATACAGTTGTAGGCAATGATGTTCATCAAGACTTATTTTTGAATCATTTCCGGTGTCTGGCACCGCAGCACATCCATGCCCATCGTTGTTTTGATGTCACGGAAAAACAGCTCGACATCCCAGCGCTGG
>JBGQLM010000037.1:0-30656 GCA_041500085.1 Geobacteraceae bacterium | reverse complement strand
ACATATTCATCTTCACCGTTATGAGTGCTTCCGGCGGTAAATACGAACAAGTTTTCCGGTATTTTGAATCGTTCCCTCGTTCTTCGCTTCTCTTCTCGGCCGATTCTGGCAAACGGGACATCGTACTTGAGGTTTCTGGTCACCGAGACCATTTCTGAAGGAGCACCTATTGTCCTGATACGGTTTGCATCCTCGTCACTCTGCATACAGAAGGCATCGACATACCGAAGGACCCTGCCGAAAAAGCGCCTGAACCTGAAGTAGCTCCTGAACGAGCGGTCTGATATCCGTCCGTTCACTATTACTACCGGTATTGACCGGGAGCTGGCTGAACGAAGAAAATTGGGCCAGAGCTCTGTTTCCACTATGACGACAAGCACCGGCTTCAATTCAGAAAATAGCCGGTTAACAGCAAATGCGAAATCGAACGGGAAATATATACATACATCTGCATCGGCAATGTTAAGCGCTATGGAACGGCCTGTCTCCGTCATATTGGAAATAACAAGAGGGTGCTGAGGATAGGATTTTCTTAGTGCGGAAAGCAACGGTTTTACCGCGACTGTCTCACCTACTGAAACCGCATGGACCCAGATGGGTCGCCTCCCTTCAAGTTTGTCAGTTACATCGGTTCCGACAAAACCGAAACGTTGCGGTAATGCAGCGGGTCTCTCTCGGGAAAAGGAGCGATAAACATGGTATACGAGAATGAACGGGAGGAGAATCCAAAGTATGACGTCATACAGAATCAGCATAAAATGTATCTCTTCAAACTTCCCGGGTTATTTATCAAAAAACGTATCTGCTCTTGAAGTCACATTGTTAAGGGCTTTTTCGATGCGGATTCTGAAATCCTCAATATCCTCTTCCCTTTTGTAATACAGAGGATCACCTACCACAAAAACCATTCTGGAAAACGGGAGCGGAAGAAAGAACCTGTCCCAGCTTCTCAATCTCAGCTTCATGGATGACGAGAAGGCAATCGGGATAACAGCCCTGCCGCTTAATCTGGCAATCTGGGCTACCCCCCCTTTTACAACCTCTGCCGGCCCCTTCGGCCCATCAGGGGTTATACCGATATCAGAACCATTTTTGAGCAGGAGAACCATCTCTCGAAGAGCAGCAGTTCCGCCCTTCGAAGATGAGCCTCTGACAAGTTCAAACCCGAACCGCTTCATGACATTGGCAATTATCTCGCCATCACGATGGGAGCTGATAAGAATATTCAGTCGCTTCCCGGGGTAAATGAAAGGAAGCATCAGCATCCTGGCATGCCAGAACATGCCGATGAAGCCCTCCCCTCTTTCAGCAAAAGAGGGCATGACTCTATCGCCGATATAGGTAACCCGCATGGTAAATCTGAGGGCAGTAATTACCGCATGAAGAAGGTGAGAAGTCAGCGGACTTCCGAGCAAGGTTGCCAATCGTCTTCTTAGAGCTTTCATAGGCTATTTGAACTGCATTTCGTGAAGCTTGGAATAAAGCCCGTCTTTAGCAAGAAGCTCATCGTGTGTACCACTTTCGACGACCCTTCCGCCCTCAATCACCACAATCCTGTCGGCATGAAGGATTGTGGAGAGCCTGTGAGCTATCACGAATGTGGTTCTGTTGATCATCAGATTGTTAAGCGCCTGCTGAACCATCTGCTCGCTCTCGGTATCAAGGGCACTTGTAGCTTCGTCAAGTATCAGGATCGGGGCATCCTTGAGAATAGCCCTTGCGATGCACAGCCTCTGCCGCTGCCCGCCGGAAAGCCTCACACCGCGGTCACCAATATTCGTTTCGTAACCCTCCGGCATCTCCAGAATGAAATCATGGGCATACGCTGCTCGTGCAGCAGTTTCAACTTCAACCGAAGTAGCGGCACTCTTGCCATAACGTATATTGTTCGCAATTGTGTCATTGAAAAGGATCGTCTCCTGATCAACGAGAGCGACATTTGCCAGCAGCTCGGAAAGCCTGAGATTTCTCAAATCGATTCCGTCAATCAGGACTGCACCGGATTTCACATCATAGAATCTGGTAATGAGCGACACCAGGGTAGTTTTTCCACCACCTGACGGACCGACCAATGCTATTATTTCGCCTTTCTTTGCATCCAGGGTGACATCATTCAGGATCAACTCATCATCACCGTAACCAAACGAAACCCTGTCAAGTCTGACATCTCCGATTGCCCTGGCAAGAGGAGCCGGATTCTCCGGATCGAGGATTTCCGGTTTTTGATCAATGATTTCAAAAACCCTTTCGGCTGAACCGATGGATCTCTGAAGAATGTTGTATGAATTTACGAGCTTCTTCACCGGTGAATAGACCAGAGCCATCGCAGTTACAAAAGAGAAGAATTCGGCACTTGTTATTCTTCCGGAAATTACGCTGTTCCCACCGACCCAGATAACGGCGGCGACACCAAAAGAGGTAATCGTCTCCATGAGTGGAGCGCTCAGAGAGTCATATTTGATCGATTTGCGGACGTAGCTGTAGAAGTCAAGGTTACGACCCTTGAACTTGTCTACCTCCCGGCTCTCAAGGCTGAAAGCCTTGATCACCTTTATCCCGGAAAAAGTCTCCTGAAGGACCGCCGTTATATCACCCATCTTCTCCTGACCGGTCTTTGAGAGCTTCTTGATCTTTTTACCGATCAGCTGGGCAGGATAAACTGTTGCAGGGATCACAAGAAACGAGATTATGGCAAGCCGCCAATCCCGATAAAATATTACAAACAGCAATGACACCGCTGAGAATCCATCCCTGAACAGACCTGTAATCATGTTTGCCACGCCTTCCTGCATCGTGTTTACATCATTCAGTATCCGGGACATCAGCCCACCGGTTGACTGCCTGTTAAAAAATCCCAGCGACAGCCCCATACTCCTTTCATATACATCGTTCCTGATTTTCTGGATGGCAAGCTGACCGGCAGTTCTGACAAAGTAATCGTTAAGGTACCGGCAGCCCCCTCTGAAAACAAAAAGAAGCACAACTCCGAACGGGAGAAGGGTAAGAATGTATAATTGATTCTCAGCAAATATTTTTTTAAGAAGCGGTTCAACCAGATAGGCAAATGCTCCGTCCATTGCGCCAACACCTATGGAAGCAGCAGCTGCAATCAAGAGTCTCCACCAGTGCGGCCTGCTGTATGCAATTATTCTCTTAAAAATATCCATTATGCCGGAAGCTCCATCATCTTTAATGCCAGTGCGGCAACTCTTCCAGCAGCACCAGGCTCTCCGAGTTTACGTTTTACATCAAGCAGTTGAGCTCTCATATTTGAAGCATAGCTTTCATCACCAAGGATTCTTGAAATCTCGGCAGTAATCTTTTCAGAAGTAACGTCATGCTGTATCAGTTCCTGAACTATTTTTCTGCCGGCTACGATATTGCAGATTCCGTACGTATCCAGGTTAACAAGCAGCTGGCCTAATCTGTAGGTCAGTTCTGCCACTTTGTAGATAATAACCATCGGAATACCGAACAGAGCAATCTCCATGGTAACCGTTCCGGAAGCGGCGATTATCGCATCACATACCTGCATGACATCATAGTTCCTGCCTTCAACGACAAGCACATCAATATCGGAATCAGCCAGAAAGGGATCGAGCAGTTTCCGGTCAATGCTTGATGCCAACGGGAGTATGAACTGCAGATCAGGATAACTTTTCTTCAGCCGGGAAGCCGACTCAAGCATAAGCGGTAACAGAAGGGTTATCTCTCTTTTTCTGCTCCCCGGAAAAAGCCCGACAGTCCTGCGATCAGAGCTGAGCCGGAAATCTGATTGGGCTTCTGCTCTGCTCATCACAGGTACTGCCATATCAATCAGAGGATGACCTACGAAAGTGACCGGCAGCCCCTCTTTTTCAAAAATAGGGACTTCAAATGGGAATATGACCGCCGCATGATCTACCAGGTTTGCAATTTTACGTGCCCTGCTGGCATGCCATGCCCACACTTGAGGGGTTATATAGTAGAGAATCCTGACACCGGCTTTTTTGGCTACTGCGGCAATTCTCAGGTTGAAACCGGGATAATCGATCAGGATCAACAGATCGGGCGGGCTCTCTCTGATGGCATTCTTCAGTGTTTTGAAGGCATGATAAATGACTCCAAAATGTGCGACAACCTCAATCAGTCCGACTACGGCCATCTCCTTGGAATCGATAAGAGTCTCAACCCCTGCTGCACGCATTGCCGGACCGCCGATACCGAAAAAGCGCACCGACGAATCGAGCCGGTGCGCCTCTTCAACCAATCTTGCGCCGTACATGTCACCGGATGCCTCGCCGGCAACTATCATTATTTTTTTGCTCATTTGCAGTCCGATTACTTCGATGAACCCAATAATCGAAGATTCTCCCTGACCTTATCTTCGACCAGAAGGGCAATCTCAAGGGCTCTCATCCCGTCCACACCGGTTACCACCGGGGTGCTTTTGGTTTTTACCGAATCAATAAAAGCCGTTATTTCGGCAAGTATCTGATCATTCTGTGGCACATCAATCTCATGACTGATGACGGCAGGCACCCCCGGTGCCGACTCCCCCTCACCTTTCCGGCAAATCGCAGATTTTCTGTTCTGAAAGTCCACTGATATAAAGGCATCTTCCTGGAAGATCAGCATCCTTCGTTCGCTCTTCGGGCTTACGCGGCTTGCCGTAACGTTTGCAGTGGCGCCGTTGACAAACTCGATACGGGCATTGGCAATATCCGGTTCTCTGCTGAACACTGAAGCGCCTGATGCAGATATCGATGCAATTTCTGAATTGATTAACGTGCTGATGATATCCAGATCATGAACCATCAGGTCAAGAACGACACTGACATCAGTCCCGCGGGGCTTGTAAGGGGCTACCCTGACAGCGTCAATGAATCCGGGATGGACAATATCTGTCCTGACCGCCTGGAGTGCCGGATTGAACCTCTCAAGATGCCCGACCTGAAGGACCAAGCCGTTGCTGTCCGCAATCGAGATCAGATCGACAGCCTCTTTTACTGTCGTCGTTATCGGTTTTTCAAGAAGAACGTGGATGCCCTTGCCCAGAAAGAATGAAGCCACTTCATAATGCATTCTGGTAGGGACGACTATGCTTACAAGATCGACCCTGCCGGCAAGATCCCGGTAGTCCGAAAAGACTGGCGCTCCAACAGCAGCAGAGACCTCTGCCGCCCGGACCGCATCTGAATCGGCAACTCCCACCAATTCGACATCAGGAAGAGAAGCATACTTTTCCGCATGAAATTTGCCCAGGTAGCCGACCCCAACAACTGCAGCACGAATACGGTTCATTTTGTACAGATTCCTCTCTTGGTGCCTTCGATGAATTCGAGAAAATGATCTCTCTGGGGAGACGGCTTTACGAGGTTCCTGATCCGGACAACAGCGTCAGGCAACTTCAGCCCGGAAAGCACGATGGTTTTGTACATTGTCTTGATATCCCTGATGAGATCTTCGCTGAAACCGTTTCTCTTCAAGCCGATAAGGTTAAGTCCCCGGAGCTTTGCCGCCCGTCGTTCTTCTGATGTTGCGATAGTATAGGGGAGTATATCCTGACCGATCATAGTTCCCCCGCCGATCATGGCAAATTCACCGATTCTTGTGAACTGGTGAACCGCACAGAGTCCGCCGAAAATCACGTTGTTCTCGACCATAACATGGCCGGCAAGAGTTGCGGAGTTCGCCATTATCACATTGTTGCCGACAATGCAGTCATGGGCAATATGCGAATATGACATGAACATATTGCTGTTCCCGACAACCGTCTTGCCTGTGCCGGACGGCGAACCGCAATGCATGGTGACAAACTCCCGGATAACATTATTATTGCCGATCTCCAGGGTTGTCGGTTCCCCTTTGTACTTTATATCCTGAGGCGGCGCCCCGACAGAGGCAAGCTGTGAAATTTTGTTATTTTCTCCAATAGTCGTCCAGCCATCGATTACGGCACTTGCACCGATCCTGGTCCCTTTGCCTATCTTTACATTCTGGCCGATAACTGCATGTGGGCCTATTTCTACGCCTTCATCAATCTGGGCACCGGGATAAATAACAGCAGTTGGATGTATCATGAACTACTCCTTTGTGATCTATTCTATTTCGGAGCGGGAAAGTAGGTAACCTTGATCGTGGCTTCAGCGGCAAGCTTCCCGTGGACAAAAGCCTTGGCAGAAAATTCCCATATTCCCCTCCGACAACTGGCAACGTCTACTTCGAATCGCAATTGATCCCCGGGTGTTACCGGTTTCCTGAATTTGGCATTTTCGATGCCGGCAAAATAACAGATATCGTCCCTACCGTTGGCACCGGTTGTCAGGCCGATCAGCACCCCCGCGGTCTGTGCCATCGCCTCGACAATAAGAACCCCCGGCATGACGGGATGCCCGGGAAAGTGCCCTTCAAAGAACGGCTCATTCATCGTGACATTCTTGACGGCGATTATCCGTTTCCCGGGATCGCACTCCAGCACCCTGTCGACAAGAAGGAAGGGGTACCTGTGGGGAAGTATCTGCATAATTTCATTGATATCAAGAGGCATGATGCCCTCCAAACGGGCTTTACCACTAAAAAGACAGTTACTCTTTTCCGCCCTTTTCAAGCAGTGCAAGACGGTTCTCCAACTCTTTGATCGTCTTATGCATTTCCGGCAGCTTTGGATAAACCGCCAACGTTTTCAACCATTGCTTGTGGGGTATGGCCGGAGTCCCGCTGAACACTCCGGGCTGGTCCATATTGTTCATAGCCCCGGCTCTGCCACCCAGCATTATATTGTCGCCGATTTTAATATGACCGGAAATCGCGGCCTGACCGCCAATAGTCACGTTATTTCCGACAGTGACGCTACCGGCAATGCCGGTCTGTGCGGCAATAGCCGTATCCTCGCCAATACTGCAGTTATGAGCAACCTGAACAAGATTGTCGAGCTTCACACCTCTGCGAATGTACGTAACATCGAGTGCGGCACGATCGATGGTCGTGTTGGCTCCGATTTCCACATCATCTTCAATCACCACAATCCCGATCTGCGGGATCTTGAAGTATTTCTTGCCATCGGGAACATAACCGAATCCGTCGCTACCGATGACCGCACCGTTGTGGACAATTACCCGGTTTCCCAGCCGGCATCTCTCTCTGATGCTGACATTAGAATGCAAAACCACGTCATTACCGATTGTGACCTCGTTGTAAATGACGACATTGGGGTGAATGACGGTACGATCTCCTATAACAGACCCTGCACCGACATACGCACCGGGATAGACAGAAACATCAACTCCCAGGCGGACATCCTTGCTGACAAATGCACCTTCCATAACACCTTTCACGGGATCAGGGGTGTGGCTGAAAAGGGTCAGAAGCTTCGCAAAAGCAAGGTAAGTGTTACGAGTCTCGACCACATCCTTGCCGAACCCGTTCGCCCCCGGAGGGAGTATGACCGCGGAAGCCTTCGTTGTCGCAACTTTTCCCGAGTATTTGGGGTTCGCAAGAAAAGTGATCTGCCCCTCTACTGCATCATCCAGCGAGCCGATCCCGCTAACCTTCAAATCCGGATTTCCGATAACCCGACCGCCTACAAGTTCTGCAATCTGTCCAAGAGCAAGTTGCATGTTACTGCACTCCTATTTTTTGGTAGCTTTTCTGGAAGCATTGAACTGCTTGAGGAGTTCATCTGTCAGGTCCACTTTCTCATCCATAAAGAGCATGCTTTCATTTTTAACGAAGATGAACGTGTAAGCATTCTTTTTACCGAACTCCTGAACAACCCTGATGATCTCTTCAACAATCTTGTTGGTATACTCGTCATTCTTTGCCTGCAGATCATCCTGGGCATCTTTAAGAAACCGCTGATACTCTTTCAGCTTCTGCTGATAATCCTTCTCCTTGGCGCCTCTTGCGACCTCGGAAAGGAGTACGCTCTGTTTCTCAAGCTCACCCTTCAGTTTTTTTAAATCCTCTTCCTTCAGGTTCTTCTCGGCTTCATACTTGGCTGCCTTCAAGGCAAGCTGCTCTTTTGCGTCTTTGCCGGCATCAGACAGCAGCAGAACTTTCTGCATATCGACTGTCCCGAATTTCGATTCAGCCGCAAATGCCGGGAGTGCGAAGATGGTAAGCAGGACGATCAGAAAATAGAGAGCTCTTTTATTCATTGTTATACCTCCGATGTAGTATTAGAAAAAGTTCCCGATGGAAAATTCAATCTTGCCGTTCTTATCGATACCCTGCCGTGGATTCAGAGGAATCCCGTATTCGAGTCTCAGCGGCCCGATCGGAGAAAACCACCTGATGCCAAAACCGTAGCTGCTCAAAAAGCCTGAGAAAGCATTTCCAAACCCGTTCGCAGAGTTGCCCGTATCAAAGAAGAAAACCCCTTTAAGGCCTGCATCCTTGATCAGCGGGACCGTATATTCAGCATTAAACAACACCTCGGTATCACCACCTATATACGCACGCTGATCACCGGTTTTAACCCCGGTAAGCGAATCGTATTGCGGTATAAGTATCGAAGGAGTGATTGTTCTGCCCGCGTAACCTCTGATACTTGTTATACCGCCAAGATAGAATTTTTCATCAATCGGAATTGGTGCGCCCATCTCCATGATATGTCCGAAAGTCCCGTGGATCATAAAAACTGAACCGAATAACACCGGTACACACTGCGATGTCTGACCGATATACCTGACAAAACGATTCGTCCCCCCAAGCCCGGCAAATTCGGCTGAGAGACTGTTGGTCATACCTGTGGTCGGGTCCAGACGATAGTCAGTAGTATTCCTTGATACACTTGCAGTAACCGAACTTGTAGTCGAGTCACTCGTTGTCACAAGCTCAGGGAAAAGCCTGCGGGTCTCCAGAAGAGCAAAAGACTCTTTGAGGATATTCACCTTTTCAAATCTGTAGAGCAGAAAGGTGCTCAGGGAATCATTGAACTGATACCCGCCTTTGATGTCTGCGCCGGTTGCTCTCTTCGTATAGTCGACATACTGACGTTCAGTCCGGTAAATATCTCCACCCAGCGACCATTTCGTATCTAGAAAATAAGGATCTGTCAGACCGACACTGTAGGTACTCGACTTGCCGCCTATCGATACGGAAGCATTGCTCTTCAGCCCGTAACCGAACAGGTTTGTCTGCTGGACTGAACCCTGCCCGACAAATCCGTCAAGAGAGCTGTAACCTCCGCCTATGCTGAAGGTGCCGGTAGCTTTCTCCTTTACGTTCACGTCGAGATTGAGTTTATTGTCTTCCTTGCCCTTGGAGGTGGCTATCGTAGCTTCTTCAAAGAAACCGAGATTCATAAGATTCTGCTTGCTTTTCTTGAGACCGGTGGCACTGTACAGCTCCCCCTCGTTGACCCTGATCTCGCGACGCAACACTTTATCGCGGGTTTTTGAATTCCCGGAGATGTTAATCCTGTCAATATAGACTTTTTCACCTTTTTCAAAATCAAATGCAATGTCTATCAACTTTTTTGCACTGTTTATGGTTGTTATCGGGTTAACATTTGCAAACGCATAGCCTTTGTCCGCATAAAGATCCGTTAGAGCAAAAACTTCCTGACGAAGCGCTCCCCGGCTGAAAACTTCACCGGTTTTCATTTTCAGACGCTTGCCCAGCTCCTCCTTGCTTTCGAGAAGGTCTCCCCTGAAATCAATCTGGCCGGTGCTGAATTTCTCACCTTCTGTCATCGACACCAGCACATTGAGCGCCTTTTTATCTGGCGTAATCTCTACTTTAGGATCTGCGATCTTGAAATTGATGTAACCGTTATTCATGTAAAGCTCGGAAATAAGCATAATATCATTCTTGAAAACATCTTCTTTGTATACCCCTGCACCTGTCAGCCAGGCCAGCCACCAGTCCTGCTTCGTCTCGATTGTGCTTTTAAGCTTTGAATCGTCGAATTCCTTATTACCTTCAAAAATTATCGCACGGATAAGAATCTTGTCCTCCCCTGAAATCTTCAGGGTGAGCTTCAACTCTTCCGGTGATATCTGCTCTTTAACAGGATCAATCTCTACCAAAGGATAACCTTCGTCGACATAAAGCTTTTTGAGCTTTTTTATGCTTTTCACCAGATCTTTTGCAGAGAATATGGAGTTAGGCTTTATATCCAGGTTATCCTTGAGTTTATCTGTTGTCAGTGCGCTGTTTCCTGCGAAAAGAATCTCACGTACAACCGGCTTTTCAGTGACTCGGTACGTTATGACAACCCCCTTGTCAGAGATGCTTTTCTCGGCTTTTACATCGGTAAAAAAACCGAGACTGTAGATTGATTTGATATCCTCATCAATCTTCTCCTCAAAGAAATTGTCCCCGACTTTCAGTTTGATGGCATTGCTTATCGCAGGCGACTCAATGCGCCTGTTGCCGACAACCAATACCTCTGCAACCTTGATCTGGTCGGCAAACAAAGGTGCCGAGAGGAGTAGCATGAGAAGTAACAGGGCGGTGACTCTGAATGATAAAACCAATTTCACTGATCCTTTAGACCGAGATTTTCCCATCAACAAGACGGATCTGACGTGTTGTTCTTGCGGCAAGTCTTTCGTTGTGCGTTACGACAAGAATTGACAGCCCTCTTTTCGCATGAAGATCTTCGAAGAGCTGATGTATGCTCTCACTCGTCTTCATATCGAGGTTTCCGGTCGGTTCGTCAGCTAAGAGAAGATCCGGCTGCATCACCAGAGCCCTGGCCACTGCGACACGCTGCTGCTCGCCGCCTGAAAGCTCGCCAGGCTTATGTGTCACCCTGTGAGCAAGACCGACCTCTTCCAGGATCGATAATGCGGATGCAGAGGCATTGATTCTTGAGGCACCGCTTATCAGTGCCGGCATCATGACATTTTCCAGTGCGGTGAATTCGGGGAGCAGATGATGAAACTGAAAAACAAACCCGATGGAGCCGTTACGAAAAGACGCGAGATCTCGTTCACTTTTCGAGAAGACATCCTTGCCTGAATAAAGGACCTTGCCGGAAGTCGGCCTGTCGAGCACACCGATAATATGCATCAGGGTACTCTTTCCGGCCCCTGATGCGCCCAGCAAAGCAATAGTCTCCCCGTAACTGATCTGCATGGAAATGCCCTTAAGAACATCCACACGCTGATCGCCGCTTCCGTAAGACTTGAAAAGGTCATTAACCTCCAGCAGCGGCTCACTCATATCGGAGTGCCTCGGAAGGGAGGAGCCTTGATGCCTGCCAGGAAGGATAAAGCGTGGCTATGAAGGAGATAAGCATTGCCGTCACGGATATTATCAGCACATCAGCAGTCACTACGTGAGAAGGGAACCGGTCAAGATAGTAGACATCCCTGCTGAAAAGCTCGAACCCGGTAAGCCGCTGGACCAACTGAACAATCGACTCAAGGTTCTTCGCTATCAGAAGCCCTGAACATACACCTAAAGCAGTTCCTGTAGTCCCTATTATCAATCCTTCAAGGATAAAGATCTTCATAATGCTCCCGCCGGTCGCTCCCATAGACTTGAGAATCGCGATATCCCGCGTCTTCTCCATGACCAGCATGAACAGGGTCGAAGCGATTCCAAAAGCAGCTACCAGAACGATCAGGGTAAGAATGATGAACATGACGACCTTTTCGGTCTTGAGGGCAAAAAGTATGTTCTTGTTCATCTGCATCCAGTCCCGGGCATGAAAGGATAGACCAAGATCCCTGTTGATCTGTCTGGTTAGCTCTGAAGTCGCATATACATCGGCCACTTTGAGCTGAATACCCGTGACAGAATCACCCATACCCAGGAAATCCTGGGCATCCTTTAACGAGACATAGGCAAGCGTCGAGTCGTATTCGAACATCCCGGTATGGAATATTCCGACCACCCGATAACCCTTCATCTTCGGAACCATCCCCAAAGGAGTGATGTTGCCCATGGGAGATACGATATTAACCTTGTCACCGACAAAAAGGTTCAGATTCCGGGCAAGCTCCTTGCCTATGACCAGGCCGGGACGTGGCGGCTCGGAATCCGCGCTGAGCCTTATGCTTCCGGGTTCCGGGAGGAGAGCCGAAAGAGAGCCGGAAATCATCGTCTTGTGAAGATTTGTGACTTTGGAATCAGACTCGGGGTCGATGCCTCTCAACACGACTCCGGAGACATTCTTCCCGGAGGCAAGCATCACCTGGTTGTATATGAACGGGGTCGAAGCGAGAACACCCTTATACTTTTCAAGCTTGTTCCTTAAGGAGTCATAGTCATCGACTGCCCCGCCGGTTTTCAGAACCACAATGTGGGCATTAGTGCCAAGAATCTTCTCTTTGAGATCAAGCTCGAACCCGGTCATAACGGCAAGGACGATTATCAGGGCCATCACTCCGAGAGCGACACCGGCAGTCGATATCAGGGTAATTATTGAAATAAAGGCAGACTTGCGCTTTGCCTTCAGGTATCTGAGACTGACAAAAAGTTCGTAGGGCATTATTTCTCTTTACGCAACTGCGGGAAGAGAATGACGTCACGTATCGACGGCGAATCAGTCAGAAGCATTACCAGCCTGTCAATTCCGATGCCTTCACCGGCAGTCGGAGGGAGACCGTACTCAAGGGCACGGATGTAATCCTCGTCCATATAGTGGGCCTCTTCGTCTCCACCCTTTTTGGCCTCGACCTGCGAAAGGAAGCGCTCTTTCTGATCGACCGGATCGTTCAACTCGGAAAATGCGTTTGCCATCTCCCTGCCGGCACAGAAAAACTCGAACCGATCGACATACTCGGGGTCATGGTCGCTCTTGCGTGAAAGAGGCGAGACCTCGGTCGGATAATCGGTTACGAAGGTAGGCTGTATGAGCTTCGGTTCGGCAACCTCCTCGAATATCTCGGTGATGAGCTTTCCGTATCCGATGTTTTCCGGAAGATCGAGCCCGATCTGTTTTGCGTAGGTAAAGGCAAGCTCCCGGTCGTTTACCGTCTTTGCATCTACATCGCCGTACTCAATGATGGCTTCTTTTACCGAGACTCTCTTCCACGGTCTCTGAAAACTGATGGCCGCCCCCTGATAGCTGAAATCCAGAGTTCCCAGGAGCTCCGAGGCGACATGACAGAGAAGCTCTTCGGTAAAATCCATCAAATCGGAAAAAGTGGCATATGCCTGGTAAAACTCCATCATGGTGAATTCAGGATTGTGCCGTATGGAAATGCCCTCGTTCCTGAAATTGCGGTTGATCTCGAACACCCGGTCGAAGCCGCCGACGACAAGTCTTTTCAAGTAAAGCTCGGGAGCTATTCTCAGGTAGAGTTCCATATCGAGAGCGTTGTGATGAGTGACGAAAGGTCGGGCAGTCGCCCCACCGGGGATCGGCTGCATCATCGGTGTCTCGACTTCGAGGAAATCCCGCTTCACCATGAAGTCGCGGATGAGGCTGACAATTTTCGCCCGTTTGAAGAAAACTTCCCGGACTTCCGGATTCACGATCAGATCGACATAGCGTTGGCGGTATCTGGTCTCGACATCAGTAAGACCGTGAAACTTTTCAGGAAGCGGAAGGAGAGATTTTGTAAGGAGTCGTATCTTTGTAACGTGAAGGGACAGTTCCCCGGTCTTGGTCCTGAACGGCCAACCCTCTGCTCCTGCGATATCACCTATATCGAAATTCTCGAAGACCTCGAAAGCCTCTTCGCCGATGACATCCTTGCGCACATAAAGCTGCATTCTTCCTTTGCGGTCCTGAAGCTGAATGAATGCTGCCTTTCCGAAAGAACGGCGGGCTATCATCCTCCCTGCCACTGAAAAAGTCTGACAGTTCTCCGGTATCTCCTGAAGCTCCCCGAAACCGTTCACCAAGTCGGCAGAGGTGTGCTCCTGACGAAAATCGTTCGGATAAGGATTGATCCCTGCGCCCCACAATGCGTCAACCTTTCGACGCCTTTGCATCAACAGCTCGCTAAGCTCTTCCACTCGCTCCCCCGGCAACAAATCTGATAATAACGCAATCTGACAAAATAAACTTAAACCGGCACCTTAGTCAAGCACTGAAAGGGTTGGCGTTTGCACCACAACAGTATTCCGGCATATTCCCAGGTCAGGATCAAAAACCGGACATCCTGACCGGAATGGCCTGTATAACGGTAGAACCGTTACCAAGCTGGCCATATGTGTTGTCGCCCCAGACATACCAGGCACCCCCGATCAGCGCCATCGAAGAGGAGCCGAAAGCCCGGATATCGGTTGCGCCTGTCAATTGCACCCCACTGGCATCCAAAACCTTAACTGCTACCGGGCTGTCGCTCTTGTTATTATTCCCCAGCTGCCCGAAGAAATTGTATCCCCACGCCCAGACATTGCCGACCTTGTCTCGGGCCAGCCCGTGCTGAATCCCGGCAGCAATCTGAAACATACCAGTCAGTGGTTGACCATCCAATTTCAGAACCTGCACAGGTTTAAAACTCGGAGTAATGTTACCGTTGCCAAGCTGCCCGTTGCTATTGGCTCCCCACGCCCAAACGTTTCCATCCTTGTCTAACGCTAGATTAAAGCCCCCTCCGGCTGCAATTGCTGAGACTTTTACTGTGTCACCTTGAGGATTGAAAATTGGAACCACCTGCGGCGCGGCCATGGCTCCTGTGGTAGCCGGGTCGATTCCGAGCTGTCCGCTGCTGTTCAAACCCCAGGCAAAGACCAACCCGTTGGCACGGACAAGCGAATGATGACCGTTTGCAGCAATAGAGCTGATGTTTGAAAAAACCGGTCCTACTGTTGCGGTAGACACTTGGACTGGAACCATGCTGTATCCTAATGGAGAAGTGAGTGCTGTGCCGACTCCCAGCTGACCAAAATCATTTTTACCCCATGCCCATAACGTATTGTTATTCCTGAGGGCCAGAGTATGGAAACCACCGGCGGCGACGGCCGTCACACCGCTAAAGTTATTGAAGTTGGCATTTTTGACCGGAACCGGGATATTGCTGAAGGTTGTTGTCCCATTCCCCAACTGACCGAAGCCGTTGTACCCCCAGGTTCTCACCGTGCTGTTGTTGAAAAACGCGACCGAATGAACTCCCCCTTGAGCAAAACCGGTAAAGGGAAAGAACGCGTTCAATGTCCCCGGTTGAGACCTGTTCCCCAGATCTCCGGTCCCAAGCTGCCCGAAAGCGTTGTAGCCGGCAGAGAGAGTTGTACTGTTTCTGAATACCAGGTTGTGGGCATAAAAGATTGTAGCCGAATTCGGCACTGTAGTAGGGGTTGATGAAGATTTACCGCAGGAAGAGAGTATCGATGTAAAGGCAAGTACTGTGGCAACCATTATGACCGTTCTTGAAAGATTACGCATCTGAAGCTCCAGGAAGACTCTGATTTGACATCACTTTTATCGGTTGATACATCTGAATTCCATTGTCCGGCCTGCTTCAACTCCGGTAAATCTTCCGTTTCCAAGGTATTCGCCGTCCCTGTAGCAGGATATATCCCCGGGAGGAAGGTTACCTTTTGCATCTGCAGCAATGACCAGCACCGGGAAAAGCGAAAGACCTTCGGGTTTTCCGGAAATCTTGAGATTATCGAGCTTTATCGAACCGCTCGCTTCGGTAATTCTATATCTCGGTATTGCTGCAGGTGTATCAAGAGAAGACAGGTCAAAGATTATCCTTTCCCCTTTGACTTTGAGAACCTCCCCGGCAAACAGGGATATTCTGAATTTATCCGGGGAATCTACTCTCAATTCATATGACGGAGACCAGCTACGATCCGGCTGACGCCAGGAAGCCGTCACTGTTCCGTTCGAGGGGGACACCCATATTTTTGCAATATTTCCGACTGAATGATCATTACCTGCCAGCAGCGCCCTCTTTTCGTCAAGAAGCTTCAACTCTTTCTCGGCTTTCCGTTTTGCGGTATAGACCGCTTCCAGCTGGGCAATAGCATAATCGGTCCCCTGGCGTATCCCCGTTATCGGTTCAGGGTTGGTTTTTGTCTTTCGCGGCGCTTTTCCGCTCTGCGATTTTGCAGCTGACTTGAAAATCTCCTCCCTGACAGAGAGCGCCTTTATCCGGTCATGCAGCAGATCCTGACGTTCCTGGATCGAGGCTATTTCCTGATCGCGCCCTTTCGAAGGTTTGCGCGGCGTTACAACCACCCGGTTAATGGTGGTACCGGATTTCGGCTTTATCTTCAGCGAATCCGGGCGGGCCGATGGGGGTAGAAGCAGTTCGATATACCCCTTCCGTGCACTCTCAGCCTGCTCCACGATAGCTCCGTCAAGAAAGAGAGTCACCGATGAACCTGCTGAAGACGCAGAAGGGTACTGAAGGAGTGCAAGTAAAGCCGCGACCGCACAGATAGTAGGAAAAAATGGCTTCATGAAATTATCTGATATCGAGAAGCAGCACTTCGAAAACCAGGGTCGCATTCGGAGGGATGACTCCGCCCGCTCCTGCCGCTCCATAGCCAAGGGCTGCGGGTATAACAAGCCTGCGCTTGCCGCCGATCTTCATGGTCATGACACCCTCGTCCCATCCCGGGATGACCTGCCCTGCTCCGATTACGAACGTGAACGGCTCGTTCTTGTCCAGGGAACTGTCGAACTTCTTTCCATCTGTCAGCCAGCCGGTATAATGCACAACTACTTTCTTTCCCGGTGAAGGTGACGCACCGCTGCCCGGCACCAGATCCTCATACTGAAGACCGGAAGGCGTTTTAATCATCTTGTCGCTGCTTGTTGTTCCTGCTTTGTCATTCATAGTGCTCTCCGAACTGTTACTCTTTGGTGCATCGCCCTGCTTGCAGGCAGAAAAAATCGATAACGCAGCGAATAAAAACAAAACCATAACTTTCTGAAAAGCATGCATAAGAGATCTCCCGGCAATTAGTGTCATGAAAGCAGATGAACAAAGAGGCCGGACCTCAGTTTAGGTTAAAACCAGGTCGATTTGGGCGGCATGATCTTGTCGGCGTCCGCCAGAGACATGAGTTCTTCAATGGTCGTATGAAAGAGAGAAAAAGCGACTTCAAACTCTTCGCTGTCCACAAGCCTCTCCAACTCGGCAGCGCCTCGAATCCCGCCCACAAAATGGATTCTTTGATCCGTTCTCGGATTGCGGATTCCCAGCACCGGGCTGAGAAGATTGTTCTGGAGGATGGAAACATCGAGACAGCTGACAGGATCATCAGCATCGAAAGAGTCCTCTCTGGCAGAGAGCTCATACCACCTGTCAGAGATATACATGCCGAAAGTATGACGCTGGAGGCCTTCCGGACGATCAGTGAGGGGAGTTATTTCGAAACAGCGGGCCACATGAGCCATGAACTCGGCAAGGGTAAGCCCGTTCAGATCCTTTACGGCACGGTTATACGGCATGATATTCAGTTCATTGTCAGGGAATATCACCGTAAGGAAAGAGTTGTACTCCTCTGTTCCGTTGTGGGCTCTGTTCGAACTCTTGCGAATATCCCTTACCCGGCTTGCTGCAGCGCTCCGATGATGACCGTCTGCGACGTAGAGGCAGGGGATTGAAGCAAACAGCTCTGTAAGTTTTTCAATAATCCTTTTTTCGGACACGACCCACAAAGCATGGGAAACGCCATCGCCAGTCGTGAAATCATACTCGGGGGAAGTTGCCGTGACCCCCTTCATGAGCAGGTCGATCTCCGGATCATGGCGGAAAGTGTAGAAAACCGGCTCGTCATTCGCATCCAGAACGTCGATATGCCTTACCCTGTCCTCTTCCTTGTCCGCTCTGGTCAGTTCATGTTTCTTGATCACGCCGCTCTGGTAGTCGTCCACATCCGAACAGGCGACAAGACCGGTCTGGGTAACATCGCCCATGATCTGCCGGTACACGTAATAGTACTCCTGCGGATCCTGAATCAGCACACCGTCGGATATGAATTTGAGCAGGTTCTCATGCCCTTTAAGATAAACGGGCTCGGAGTGGATATCGATTTCACTCTCCAGGTCCACCTCCGGTCTCGATACCCGGAGAAAGCTGTAAGGGTTGCCCTCAGCCATTGAACGCGCCTCTTCGGTATTCATTACATCGTACGGAAGAGCAGCCACCTTGCCTGCAAGTGCTACAGGGGGGCGGAGCGCCCTGAACGGTTTTATTTTCGCCATGATGCTACCTCGTGTATTGTGAGAAATGACGGACAAACAAGGTCACAATTTCGCTGCATTTCTCACGTTTAAAAATATCTTTTTGCCCCGACAAACCTGCCGGAAAAATAACTCTCATCAAGGGTAGAAACCTTTATTTCATCACCACGCCTGGGAGCATGAACAAAGCGTCCGTTGCCGACATAGATTCCGACATGATTTATCTTGTCCACAGAGCTGCCGAAAAAGACCAGATCGCCGTCCTTCAGGTTCTCCCGTGAGACCCCTTCCCCCGCCCTGAACTGCTCAGCCGACGTTCTGGGTATGCTGATCCCGCAGAGGTTGTAGACAGCCCTTACGAACCCGCTGCAGTCCATCCCTTCCACGACATTGTCCCCGCCCCAGCGGTAGGGAATTCCGACAAAACGCTCGGCAGTCCTGGCAGCTATACCACCCATATCGCTTGGAGCTGCAGTTTTTCTGGAAGGTGTCGAGTCGACGGGCTTACGCGAGGGTTCGGCTTTCTGTGCCTTGCTGAACACAGCGTCCGGTGACGCAATAAAATAGCTTTCGACAAGCTTTTCCGCAACCAGTTTTTCCGCACCTTTTTTTGCTTCAGCCCTGCCGCGGTAATCTCCAAAACGGACCACGTACACGCCGCTGTCCTTCCGGAAATAAAAGGCTTCTATCCCTCTTGCCTGCAGTTTGACCGTCAAACGCTCGGCATTTTTAACATCAGAAAAAGCGCCGACCTGTATCGAATAGCCGAGCCGGCTGATACCTTTCTGGCTCTTCAGTTGGGCAGCGCATCCCATGGTTGATGAAAGGAGAACCGCCAGTAGGGACATAATGATCAACGCCGGGAGCCGCTTCATTTCAATCATCAGAGACAGACCTCCTCACTCCCATAAGAAACGCCACTATAAACTCTTCCAGTTCACCGTCGAGCACAGCATCAGGATTGCCGGTCTCGACTCCGGTCCGAAGATCTTTCACCATCTTGTAGGGGTGAAGCACATACGAACGTATCTGGCTCCCCCACCCTATCTCCTTCTTGTCGGCAGAAAGCTCTGCAGCCCTGGATTCGCGCTCTTGCAGCTCCTTTTCATACAACTTGGAGCGGAGCACCTTCAGCGCGGAAGCCTTGTTCATATGCTGGCTGCGCTCGCTCTGGCAGGCAACGACGATCCCGGTGGGGATATGGGTAATCCTGACTGCAGAATCGGTCGTATTTACATGCTGGCCGCCCGCCCCGCTTGACCTGAAGGTATCGACACGAAGGTCAGACTCAACTATCTTTACTTCGATATCGTCGGCAATCTCGGGAAAGGCGAAAACTGAGGCAAAAGAGGTATGACGGCGGGCATTGCTGTCAAAGGGAGATATCCGCACAAGACGGTGAATTCCGGCCTCAGCCTTGAGATAGCCGTACGCGTATTCACCCGTAACTGAGAAGGTGCAGCTCTTCATGCCGGCCTCATCGCCGGGCTGATACTCGGTAATCTCGGTGCGCCACCCCTTGCGCTCACAGTAGCGCAGGTACATCCTCAGGAGCATCTCGGCCCAGTCCTGGGACTCGGTACCACCGGCGCCGGAATTTATGGAAAAATAGCAGGAACTGCGGTCATGCGGGCCGGAGAGCATCCTCTGGAATTCGGCAGCAACCACCTCTTTTTCAAGCTGTTCATTCAGTTCATGCACTTCCTGAAGGGTTGCCTCATCCTCGGCCTCGCCCCCCAGCTCTATAAACACCCGGATATCTTCCGCCTGGCGCATCAGGCTGTCCCAGCTCACCAGTACCTTCTCGATCACAGTTCTTTCGCGAAGGACGATCTGCGCCTTCTCATTGTCATCCCAGAAACCGGGTGCTGCGATGCGGGATTCTATCTCCTGGATATCCTCCCGTTTGCGATCTATGTCAAAGAGACCCCCGAAGCTTGGAGATCCGCTCTGAGAGCTCTTCTACTTTTGCTACCTCTTCCCTGAACATGAAAATCCTCTCTGCTTAACCATGAATTAAAGCGATTAATTTTAATATCACCTATCAACCTCTGCGGCAACAGAAAAACGGGTTATAATGCCACTATCAATATCAGTTAAGGCTGATTCGCCTTTTGAGGACTATGGCGGCAATAATGACCAGAGCTGCGAAACTGCACCCAATGGCGAAGACATCCCCGTACCCGGTATAGACCGTCTGTTCGGAGCCCATCCGGACCGTGCCGGTCAGGAGCGCTTCGCGGAAGAGCCGTGTCATGCCGAACACGTGCCCCCTGCTGTCGATAAAGGCAGTGATCCCGGTATTGGCGGATCTTATCAGCGGGACCCTGTTCTCGACAGCCCGGAAAACCGTCATTGACAGATGCTGGTACGGCGCCGACGAATCCCCGAACCACGCATCGTTTGTGATGTTTACCAGCAGCCCTGCCCCGTTGCGGACATACTCCCGAGATATTTCCGGGAATATCCCTTCAAAACAGATCAGCAGCCCCATCTTGCCAAAAGGCGCCGCAAGAGGGGTGACACTCCGGCCCGGAGAAAAATCACCGATTCCCTGCACCAGCTTATTCACGAATGGGAGCAGCCTGGCCAGCGGAACATACTCGCCGAACGGAACGAGATGAACCTTGTCGGACCTGCCGGCTGAGTTGCCGTCGGAAGAGATGAGAAATGCACTGTTGAGAAGCCTCTCTTTGCCAGCCTCGTACTCCAGTGCCGGGCTACTGACCACCAGATATGAATTCAGCTCCTTTGCCAGCATGCTCACCCTTTTCGAGTATGCGCCCTCCTTCTGGAAAAAGAACGGCAGCGAGCTTTCCGGCCAGACGATCAGGTCGGTCCCTGTCCCTGCCGTCTTGCGGGAGAGCCTTTCATAGATGGCTACGGTCTCCTCCTGAAACGAAGGATCCCATTTTACATCCTGGGGGATGTTCCCCTGGGCAAGGGCAACCTTGATCTCTTTTCCGGCATCGACACTGTTCAACCTGACAAACCCGTAGCCGAGTGACAGTGACATGAGAGAGGCCGCAACAATGGTGGTTTTGACCGGGTAATGCGCTCTGCCAGAACCGGTGACCCAGCGCCAGAGCTCGTAAACAAGGACATTCAGGAAAAGGATGATGAAACTTAGACCGTAGACTCCGGTGATATCGGTCAACTGGATCAGGGGGAGTGTCCGGTACTGGGTGTAGCCGATGATCGCCCAGGGAAAGCCTGACATGAGGTGGGCCCTTATGAACTCGAAAAAGACCCAGAAAACCGGCAAAGTAACCGGCATGGCAATTCCTGATTTCGAGGCAAGCGATGCGAGCGAAAAACTGCCGGCAACAAAAAGAGCCAGATAGGCAGCCATGAGCAGAGACAGGGAGATGCTCACGAGGAGTGGAAGTTTGCCGTACGTCGTCATAACGATATTAAGCCAGTAAAATACAGCGGCATAGGCGGTAAACCCGGCAATAAACCCGAGCTTGAATGTTTCCTGTGGCGGTTTGTCGTATATTGCGATGAGGAGTGGGACAAAAGCTACCCAGGCAAGGATGGAAAAGGAAGGGCTCGGATACGAAAGTGCCAGCATGGCACCAGATATGGCTGCAAGGAGAGCGGGTCTGATCCGGCTCAGGGACCGTAGTCGTACAGGCATTAATCCAGTACCGTTTCCTTCGGTTCCGCGGAGTTTCGCTCGGCGCGGATCTTGCCGATCCGCCTTTCGCCGGCAGAGAGCACCGTTAGAAGAATGCCGTCTACAAAGGCGGTATCTCCGATCCTGGGTATCCGCCCGAGAAGATAGAAGATAAGCCCTCCGACTGTATCGAATTTCTCCCGTTCGACAACGATATTGAAATACTCTTCAAACTCCTCGATAGGTAGCATGGCATCGACGACCGCACTGCCATCCGGCTCCGGCTGAAGAAGATCCTCCTCGATGTCATACTCATCCTGGATATCACCTACTATCTGCTCAAGAAGGTCTTCGATCGTTATCAGCCCTGAAGTTCCGCCATACTCATCGATGACTATCGCGATATGGACACGCCTTTTCTTGAACTCCGCGAGCAGCTCTTCAAGATTCTTTGTCTCGGGAACATAGAACGGCGGCCGGGCAATCTTCCGTACATCCAGTTCAGGGGTATCCTCACCCCAGAATTTAAGCAGGTCTTTTGCGTACAGGATACCGGTAATATTATCTACGGTACCTTCGAATACCGGTATTCTGGAATGTCCGCAGTTGTTTATGGTACCGAGAAGATCATCAATGGAAGCATCAGTTGAGACGCAGGCCATATCCGTACGGGGTATCATGACCTCCCTGACAACAGTCTCCCCCAGAGCAAAGATCGCCCTTATCATCCCGCTCTCATCTTCGTTAATCAGACCCTCTACTTCACTGGCCTCGACCAGTTCATGAAGTTCCTCTTCGGTGACCCTTTTGGGACCGTTGAAAAGCCTTGATATCATCGACAGGATACCAGGCTTCTTTAGCATGAAGTCGTTATCCAATTGAATCTTTACCTCCGGGAAATAATCTCAACTGAAGAATCTGATGAACTGCGTCACAAGAAGTGTAATAGCCGTACCGGCAACCGCCCCGAAGATAACCTCGCGCTGCGTATGGATCTTCATCAGGAGCCGCGAATGACTTACCATTACAGCCAACCCGAATGTCATTATCGAAGTAAGAGGGTCCAGTGTGTTGAGGGTCACCAGAGTAGCGATGGAAAACGCAACTGCGGCATGACCGCTGATGAAACCGCCATGAAGGTAAGACCCTCTGCCAGAGAGGGCTTTCAACATTACTGCAGCGATTGTTACGGTAAGAAGAGAAACAAGCGCGGCCATTTCAGTCGGGGAACCGATCACGACAAGAAACTCCTTATACTTGGGGAATAAATAGTTTGAAAGGATAAGATACCCTGTTACCAGTGCGCCGACCACCGAGAGCAGTACACTTCCTGCTGCTACATCCTTGGCAATCTTCGCCATCGGATGGAATTCCGTCGTTATCATATCGACGACAACCTCTACAGCAGTATTCATAAGCTCTGCGAAAAGGACGAAAGAAATCGAAAGGGCAAGAAGTATGAACTCTACCGGGGTGACTTTCAGGAACAGGGAAGCAATCAGCACCCCCAGCGCCGTGAGAAAATGATTCCTCATATGCTTCTGGGTGCCGGCAGCATAGAGTACGCCGTCTATCGCACAGTTAAGAGAGTCTATGAAGCGGGACGGTTTCATTGATCCTTTTGGTTCCTTGTTACATATTACCAAGTGGCAGTAAAAGCCGTATCGAACGGAAACAGCCGGAGCCCATGGCCATCAACCAGCTGAAACCCGGATGCGTCGAATCTTCGCCGGCTTCGGAACAGCCGGCAAACGGCGCAGAAGCGGAGGCGTTGTAGTGAGAGACGGTTTTTACCGTCACTGGATCAGAAAACCTTCAATCCTAAGGAGCTCGATGATCTCCCTTTCCTTCGCCTCCATCCGTCTGGCTTCCTTCTCCCCGGAGCGTTCATGGTCATAACCGTTCAGGTGAAGTATACCGTGAAGCATTAAAAAAACGATCCTCTCGTAAACCGGGATACCCCCCTCTTCTGCTTCACGCGCAGCAGTATCGGCAGAGATCACGACATCTCCGAGCATGGACGGGTTCAGATGAGAGAACTCCCCTTCCTGCATGGAGAATGAGATAACATTGGTCGGGCGGTCTTTCTGGAGATACTCCCGATTCAGGATCCGGATTGAGCGGTCGCCAACGATCGAAACGGCCATCTCGCTAGAAGTACATCCCAAGACGCTTAAGATCCTCGCTGCTGCTCCCCTTAGACTCTTCACCCCCAGCTTCTGCCGTCTTTGACGGTTCATGATCGCTATGTTCAACTTCTTTCTTCCCTCCTGTAGCTTTCTCCTTGAATGCCGGCTGAGGATAGTCGATCCGGTGATGATGAATTCCGGCAAGGATCTGATTGAAGCTCCATGCTATCTGATGGAGATTTTTCAGAGTAAGTTCGCACTCATCAAGCTGGCCGTCAATAAAGATGTTGTTGATGATCTTCTGAACGAGGCCCTGAATCCTTGCGGGAGTTGCATCGACAAGAGTTCTGGAAGCAGCTTCGACGTTATCGGCAAGAAGGACCAGACCGGCCTCTCTCGTCTGGGGTTTAGGGCCGTGGTAACGAAAATCGTGCTCGCTGATTACCTGCCCCGGAGCAGCCTGTTCAAGAGCTTTCTGATAAAAATACTTTATCAGGGCGGTGCCGTGAGACTGCCGTATGATATCGGTGATCGGATGTCCGAGTCTGTGCTGCTTCGCCAGCTCGGCCCCTTCTTTGACATGAGTGATAAGTATGAGAGCACTCATACTCGGAGAGAGCTTGTCGTGGCGGTTTTCACCGACGCTCTGATTCTCTATGAAGTACTGCGATTTGCTTACCTTCCCGATATCATGATAATAGGCAGCAACCCTTGCCAGGAGAGGATTTGCATTAATCGCCTCTGCGGCAGCTTCAACAAGATTACCGACTACCACACTGTGATGATAGGTTCCCGGAGCCTTAACCATGAGTTCACGTAGAATCGGGGAGTTCATGTTGGTAAGTTCGATAAGCTTGATATCGGTTGTGTACTGGAAAAGGTTCTCAAGCAGCGGAATTGCCCCTGAAGCCAGAACAGACGATGCGATACCACCTGCGAATGAAAAAACCAGAACATACACGGTCTGCACAGATAACAGAGACTGGTGGAAAAGTTGAAAGGAAAGAGCAATAGCCATATTTACGACACTTACTTTAAGCCCTGCTGTAAAGATCGTACTCCTGCTGTCACAATGCCTTACCCCGTGAGCACCTATGATACTCCCGATCATAGAGTAGAAAACTACCGGAAGACTTCCATAAAGGAGGCCGGCCAAAGGGGCCGTTATTGCTGCATATACGAGAGCGACTTCCGAGTTGACAAAAATTCTGACCATTATTGCCGTAGCAGCAAAAGGAAACAGGAAGAGATAATCCGAAGTATCGATTGAAGGAAATGCTCCGGTAAGTGAAGGAGTTATCGAAAAGAGAGTCTTCAGGAGAAGAAAATGGCCGACAGTCAGGATGAGGAGCAAGAGGATGTCCTTGTTTGAAGGCCTGAATTTACGAATATTCTTCAGCGCAAACCGGTACGGGAAGTAGAGGAGTACCAGTATTATCCCCATCAGCCCTGCGGCAGCAGTCAGATGGCTAAGCCAGGAGGTTTCAGATGCGATTGCGGATAGTTTCATCTCCTGTTCCGGAGTTATCCTGTCGCCATTACGCGCTATAATCTCCCCGTGTTTGATCTGGATAAGAACAGGGCTGACCGCTCCCCTTGCCGAAGCTTTCATCCCGTCAGTTCTGTCGCGGTTCAAGGTCAGATTCGGCTTGAGCATTCTCGATATGACCGCTTTTACCGAGGCTGAGGCAACTGCCGAATCGGAAGAGGTGAGTTTCATGCCGAGCAGCTGCCTCCTGGCGTGGTCAAGATCGACAGGATCGGGTGAGAGCGTGTCGTTAAGCCTGGTGCCATCCATCCTGTAGATAGAGATCCCGCTTAACTGTTCTGAGAGAAAATTTCCTGTATTTGCTACAATGGGAGATCTGTAAATTTTTTGCAGAGAGTGTTCAATATCATGGAGGAGCCGGGTATCTGATTTCAGCTTTGAAAACGCCATGAGTTCGGACGGGGTGACATCTACACCCAGGAGCGCTGAAAACTCATTTCTGATTGATTCACGATCGGTCTCAAAACGCTTCCCGCTGGCATTTTCAAGTAATGTAAATCCCTTGCGGAGCCGGGCATTGAGATCCTCGTGAAGATTGTCGTTAAACTCGTAGACCAGGGGAACCTTGGCAACTGCTTCAGACAGCTTCTCGGCGGTCAGTTTTTTATCTTCGATAAGGTAGTCACGGCCGGCGCGTACGTCTGAAACGGCAACTTCGCCGGACTTGTAAAGCCTGGATGGAGAATCCTGCTGAGGGGTTATCGCAAAGGTAAGGATGAGAGTGGCCAGGAAGAGCAGCATAAAGCGGTCACGCTTTTCAGTCTTTTGAGAGGTGAACCGCTGGACCAGGCCATCTTGCATCTGGCGCCAGAGCAGTGGCAAAGCCTTTATGCCGGGGGTATCGTTTTTACTGCCTGAGGAAGGCATCGATCATTCAACTCGGAACAACAAGAGGTTATTTATATCAAAGGTTGACTATAGTCTCATGGGTCGAAACATGTCAACAATTCACTAATTTTTGTACCCCTGCTACAAGTGAAACTTCTTCCATTTTTGTCGCTCTGTTGGTATAAGGATTCAATAATAATTCAGTTCCGGCACTGTCCAACAGGCAGAATTCAAACCGGATGAAGGGGGCGACAGATGAGTCAGATTACGGATATTTATGCGCGGGAGATTCTCGATTCCAGAGGGAATCCTACGCTGGAAGTAGAAGTTTTCACTGAGTCAGGGGTGATGGGGAGAGCGGCAGTGCCTTCGGGAGCCTCGACCGGTGAGCGGGAAGCCCTTGAACTGAGGGATGGCGATAAATCCAGATATCTGGGCAAAGGTGTTCGCAAAGCTGTCGATAATGTCAACGAGATAATTGCCGAAGAGGTCGTAGGCATGGAGATCACCGATCAGATCGGCATCGACCGCAAGATGCTCGAAATCGACGGGACCGAGTACAAGAGTAAACTCGGGGCCAACGCGATCCTCGGTGTATCGCTTGCCGTTGCCAAAGCCGCTGCTGAAGAGGTCGGCCTTCCGCTTTACCAGTACATCGGCGGCTGCAACGCCAAAGAACTTCCGCTCCCCATGATGAACATAATTAACGGTGGAGCACACGCCGACAATAATGTCGACATACAGGAGTTCATGATTATGCCGGTAGGGGCAGAATCATTCGCCGAAGCTCTCCGCATGGGCGCCGAAATATTCCATGCCCTTAAAGGCGTGCTTAAAGCCAAGGGGTACAATACTGCGGTAGGCGATGAAGGCGGCTTTGCCCCCAACCTCAAATCCAACGAAGAAGCGCTGGAAGTTATCATGGAGGCTATCGTCAAGGCCGGTTACAAGCCCGGTGATGAAGTCCTCCTGGCGCTTGACGTCGCTTCGTCCGAACTGTTCAAGGATGGTGTATACACCCTGGAAAACGAAAAAGAGTCGAAGAAGAGTCCGGTTCAGATGGTCGATTTCTACGAAAACCTGGTCAACAAATACCCGATCATCTCGATTGAAGACGGTATGGCTGAAAACGACTGGGACGGCTGGAAGCTTCTCACCGACCGCCTCGGCAAAAAGGTCCAGATCGTTGGAGACGACCTGTTCGTAACCAACCCCAGGATCCTCAAAGAAGGAATTCAGAAAGGGATCGCCAACTCCATCCTGATAAAACTCAATCAGATCGGCACGTTGACGGAGACACTCGACGCAATCGAAATGGCCAAGCGTGCCGGATACACCTGCGTCATCTCGCACCGCTCCGGAGAAACGGAAGACACCACACTTGCCGACCTGGCTGTTGCAGTGAACGCCGGACAGATCAAAACCGGTTCGCTCTGCCGCACAGACCGGGTAGCCAAATACAACCAGCTTCTCCGCATTGAAGATGAACTGGATGTGACAGCCCTGTTCAGGGGCAAGGACGTTTTCTACAATATCAAGAAATAATGAATTTTTACTTCCTGAAATGAAGCAAAAGCCCGGCAAGAAATTGCCGGGCTTTTTTGTGTAGTCCACCTGATGCATCAGAAATCCAGCGGACTCCTCGCTGAGGTAGGCTGGGAAAAGTGGACACCAACTGTGGTAAATTATCACGACAGGAGGTGTCAGGATGAAAAGGGTTCCAAACGGACGTTACACGAAGGAATTTCGTGAAGAAGCAGTGAAGTTGGTAACAGAGGGTGGGTTTTCCGCTTACGAGGCATCACATCGGCTTAACTTGCCGAAATCAACCCTTGAAAACTGGGTAAGAGCTTTTCAGAAAGGGACGTTGTCTGAGGTTGGCAAGAGTCAGCGCCCCCTTACAGAGCTGTAAGTGGAACTTGCTCAGGTAAAACGGGAACTGGCACAGGTCAAGATGGAGCGGGACATCTTAAAAAAGGCCGCAGCGTACTTTGCGAAGGAGTCGTTACCAAGTACGCGATGATGAAGGAGTTACGACTCGAATATCCACTTGACGTGATGAGTGATTTATTTGACATATCGAGAAGCGGCTATTATCGGTGGCTAAAGCAGAAGCCCTCCAAAAGGGCTCAGGAAGAGCCAAGACTGGTAGCCGAGATCAAGGCAGCCCATACAAGGAACCGTGAATCCTATGGCCCTGAACGACTGCAGGAGGATCTTGCCGATCATGGTGTTTCGGTAGGAGTTCACCGGATCAAACGAATACGAAAAGAACACGGCATCAGATGCAAACAGAAACGAAAATACAAAGCCACCACGAATTCGAAACATAATCTGCCGGTAGCGGCTAACCTCCTGGATCAGAAGTTTACGGCCACTGCACCCAATAAGATCTGGGTAACTGATATTACCTACATCCCTACCGGAGAAGGATGGCTCTATCTTGCTGGGCACAAGGATATATTTACCGGTGAGATCGTAGGTTATGCCGTGGGAGAGCGCATGACAAAGAACCTGGTCAGTCAGTCCCTCTTCCGGGCCGTAGTCGCCAAGCGCCCTGATCCGGGGCTTATTCATCATTCGGATCGTGGCAGTCAGTACTGTTCCGAAAAATACCGGAAGCTGCTTGTTCAGTTTAAAATGACGGTCTCAATGAGTCGCAAGGGAAACTGCTACGACAACGCGCCAATGGAGAGTTTCTGGGGTACCCTAAAGAATGAGCTGATTTACCACAACCGCTATGCAACCAGACGGGAGGCCATGAAGGAGGTCAAGGAGTACATTGAGATATTCTACAACCGGCAGAGAAAGCAAGCTCGACTCGATTATCTTTCCCCGGCTGTCTTTGAACGGCAATTCTATGAAAATCTGAAGGCAGCATGAACAGTTTGGCGTCTACTATTGACGACCGACTTCACGAACTAACAAGGGCAAATGGCGGAACGTGACAGATAGAGAAATGGTTGACCTGGCCCAGCATTTACAGGGATGGACGCAATCCGTCTATAAGTTCGGGTGTGCTTTCGTCCATCTCTCTGATTTTCACAATCACCTTGCCCAGAACCCATTTGATAAGCTGATGAAGTCTGAGAAGCAAAATATACTTTCTCATATGCGTTACTATCATGGCGGGCCGTGTCATGATGATCCTGACATGGCAGAGTTTTCCTCCTATGTGCCACAAGTATTCGAGAAGATAGCCAATAATCTTGAATGTTACCTGAATGAGCTTGAGCATAATAAGACACTGGATGAAGATGAATAAGTATGCCCAATCGGGTAGCCGGGGGGTTCTCCCCCCCAGCCCCCACACCACCCGGCATGCGGGTCCGCACCGGGCGGTTCGATGAAGTTACCGGGCCGTAGCCGGGTAGTGAGTCTTCACCCACAGTTCTTTGACAGATACGAGTCCTTGGTCCTTCAGCCATTTGTTGGTCATACCGGATTGCGCAGCCAGCCTGCGGGACATTGCACACGGACCTTCTCTATTCAGGCCGGCACGGATAGCCGTGCCTAGCTGAGTACCAAGTTTCCGCAACTCACGGATCTTGGTGCGGCACCACCGCCACTGCTTCCAGTAGCAGAGCCGAATTCTGCGCCTGATCCAGCCGTCGATCTCCGGGATGTCGTGGTAATACTCCGAGATTCCAAAGTAACCCATCCAACCACGGATGTAGGTTGACAGCTTGTTCAGCCGGTACTGCATGGAGACGAACCAGCTCCTGCCGGTGTACTTCTTGACTCGGCGCCGAAACTCCTTGTACGCCTTGTCAGACCAGAGGATTTTGGTTCCCTTGAAGATGAAGCCAAGAAAGCTGATGTCGCCTGTTTTGGCAACTCTGCTCTTGTCTTCGTTGACCGTGAGCTTGAGCTGGGAGGTCAGATACTTCCTGACGTTCCCCATGACCCGCTCGCCAGCATGCTGACTCTTCACGAGGATGATGAAGTCATCGGCGTAGCGGACCATCTCGTAGCCGGCTTGCCGCATGAGATGGTCCAGAGGATCGAGGTAGATGTTGGACAGCAACGGGCTAAGCACGGCTCCTTGTGGAGTCCCCTCGTGCGGGGTCCACTGTTCCAGGCCGTCCATGACCGAGTTCTTCAGGTACTGCTCGATCACCTCCAGCACGTGACCATCCGCGATCTTCCTTTTCACCTCGTCCAGGAGGGCGGTTTGCGGAATCGTGTCGAAGTAACTCTTGAGGTCAGCATCCACGATGTAGGTGTTTCCGGCTCGTAGACACTCGACCACGTGGCGCAGCGCGTCCTTGCCTCCCCGTCTCGGTCGGAACCCGTAACTCTGTGTGGCAAAGTCCCGCTCGAAGATCGGCTCCAGCACGTTGCGCATTGCCGTTTGCACCACCCGGTCGCGGACCGTCGGGATGCCCAGTGGGCGCTGCTCATGTTGCTTGCCCGCTTTCGCAATCCACTTCCGCCGTACGGCCTGCGGTCGATAGCTCCCGGCCTTCAGTTCTACGGCCAGTCGCTCCAGGTTCGCTT
>JBGQLM010000036.1:0-30838 GCA_041500085.1 Geobacteraceae bacterium | reverse complement strand
CATCGAGCCTCGTTCGTGGAACAAATCCGCGCGTGGCTGTTGCGGCGCCGTGCGAGGTCGCTAAGATGTCGCACTAGACCGTCTCAGCACGGAGGAGAAAAAGGACGAGCATGCGAGGATGGACCATTCGCGACAGTCTGGAGCTGTATAACGTCGGGGCGTGGCATGCCGCCCCCTTTTTTGAAATACCGTTAAAGCGGGCGTGGCATGCCTCGCCCCTACATAAACGTGCAAGAGGGAAAGCATTGGATAAACTGATCATAAACGGCGGCAGAAAACTGAAAGGCGATGTCTCGGTGAGCGGCTCGAAAAACGCTGCACTGCCGATATTTGTCGCGACCATCCTCGCGCCAGGAAACTTCGAGATAAGCAATGTGCCGTTTCTGCGCGATATCAACACCACGATCAAGGTTCTCGATTCCCTCGGCGCCAGGATCGAGGGGAACGGCAATATTGTCAAAATTGATACCACCGGCCTGAACAATGTTGAAGCAACGTATGAACTGGTCAAGACCATGAGGGCTTCTGTGCTCGTTCTCGGGCCGCTCCTCGCCCGTCATGGCAGGGCACGGGTGTCTCTCCCCGGCGGCTGCGCCATCGGCGCCCGACCGATCGACCAGCATTTGAAAGGGCTTAAAGCCCTGGGGGCGGAGATCCGCCTGGAACACGGCTATGTGGAGGCGGTTGCCAGGAGGCTCAAAGGGGCCAGGATCAACTTCGACATGCCGACCGTCGGCGGTACCGAGCATCTGATGATGACCGCGTCGCTGGCCAAAGGGGTGACCCTGCTGGAGAACGCGGCCAGAGAGCCGGAGATTGTCGATCTTGCCAATATGCTGAACAGGATGGGCGCAAGGATTGAAGGTGCCGGAACTGACACGATCAGGATCGACGGCGTTACCGAACTTTCGCCGGTAGATTACCGGGTCATGCCTGACCGGATCGAGGCCGGGACGTTCATGGTCGCGGCTGCGATAACCGGCGGCGATGTCCGGATCAGCAACATGCAGCTCGAGCATCTCGACGCGCTCGTTTTCAAGCTTCAGGATGCCGGGGTGGAGATCATCAACAAGGATGGTTTTGTGAGGGTGAAGGGGCCGAAAAAGCTCCGGAGCATAAACCTCAAGACCAGACCCTATCCCGGTTTTCCGACCGACATGCAGGCGCAGTTCATGGCCCTGATGTGCATTGCCGACGGTGCGAGCGTCATTGCCGAGAATATCTTCGAAAACCGCTTCATGCACGTCTCGGAGCTGATCCGCTTCGGCGCGGATATCACGATCGACGGTAAGAGTGCCATTGTCAAAGGGATCAAGAAGCTTTCCGGCGCACCGGTCATGGCTACCGACCTGCGCGCCTCCGCCTCCCTTATCCTGGCGGGACTCGCAGCCGAGGGGCAGACCGAGGTCACCAGGATCTACCATCTCGACCGGGGGTATGAGGCTATCGAGAAGAAGCTGGCAGGATTAGGTGCGGACATCGTGCGGGTCAAGGAATAGGTTTTTGTAGGGGCGAGGCATGCCTCGCCCTTGTTTTAATCCGGGCGAGGCATGCCTCGCCCCTACAGAGGAAACATGAACGATTTTATAACCATAGCAATTCCCAAAGGCCGCATCCTCGAAGAGTCGGTGGCCCTTTTCAAAAAGATCGGTATCGACTGCGACGAGCTGCTCGGCAACTCCCGGAAGCTGATCTTCGAGAACCCCGCGCAGAAGATGCGCTACATGATCGTTCGTGCCACCGATGTGCCGACCTATGTCGAATACGGTTCGGCCGATCTGGGGATCGTGGGGAAGGATACGCTGCTGGAGCAGGGAAAGGACCTGTACGAGCCGCTCGATCTGAAGTTCGGCTACTGCCGGATGATGGTAGCTGAGCCTGCCGGACTTGCCGAGAAGGACGACCCTTCGAGGTGGGCGAATATCAGGATCGCTACCAAATATCCGAATATTACCGAGAAATACTTTTCCTCGCGCGGGACCCAGGTCGAGATCATTAAGCTGTACGGTTCGATCGAGCTGGCACCGTTGGTCGGACTTTCGGAGCGGATTGTGGACCTGGTTTCGACCGGTGAGACTCTGAAGCAGAACGGGCTGGTCGAGGTCGAGACGATTGCCGAGATCACCACCCGGCTGGTCGTGAACCGGGCCAGTCTGAAGACCAAGCATGAGCGGATAACTGCCATTATCGAAGGGCTGGAGAGGTTGCTATGAAATTCCTTGATATAAATGACCAGGATTTCGATCTGCAGTTCGCCGCCATTCTTGCCCGCGGCGAGGAGTCGGGGAGGGATGTCGAGCAGGTCGTGCTGGATATCATCGCCGATGTCAGAGGGCGCGGTGATGCGGCTCTCCTGGAGTATACGGAGCGGTTCGACCGCCTGAAGGTATCTTCGGTCGCTGATCTTGAGGTGGCTGACGACGAACTCGACGAAGCGGTTGCCCGCTGCAAGTCAGAGGATATCGCTGCGCTGAAACTGGCGGTCGAGCGGGTGGCAAGGTTCCATGAAAAACAGAAACAGCAGACCTGGCTCAGCACGGAGGAACCGGATGTCATGCTCGGGCAGATGATCACCCCTCTTTCCCGCGTCGGGATCTATGTGCCGGGCGGTAAGGCGTGCTATCCGTCGAGCGTCATCATGAATGCCGTACCTGCCAAGGTGGCCGGAGTTCCGGAAGTGATCATGGTTGTGCCTACACCTGACGGGGAGATCAACCCCCACGTCCTTGCTGCCGCACGTCTTTCGGGGGTCGACAGGATTTTCCGGATCGGCGGTGCCCAGGCGGTTGCTGCTTTAGCCTACGGCACGGCCACGATTCCGAGGGTCGACAAGATTACCGGTCCGGGGAACATCTATGTCGCGACCGCCAAGAAGCTGGTCTTCGGTCAGGTCGGTATCGATATGATCGCCGGACCGTCCGAGATTCTGGTGATCAGCGACGGCAGTGGGGCCCCGGCGCATATCGCGGCCGATCTCCTTTCGCAGGCCGAGCATGATGAGCTGGCCTCGTCCATTCTGATCACCACCGACCGGAAATTCGGCGAGCAGGTAGCCGGAGAGGTCGAAAAGCAGCTTAAAGAGCTCTCCCGGGAGAGCATTGCCAGGAAATCGTGGGAAAGCTACGGTGCCGTCATCATTGCCGGGAGCCTCAAGGAGGCGATCGACTTCTCGAACCGGATCGCTCCGGAGCATCTGGAGCTGGCCGTCAGCGATCCGTTTGCCATCCTGCCGCAGATAAAAAATGCCGGTGCCATCTTCATGGGGCACTATACCCCCGAGGCAGCCGGAGATTACCTTGCCGGGCCGAACCACACCCTGCCGACCGGTGGGACCTCAAGATTCTTCTCGCCGCTTTCTGTGGATGATTTCGTGAAGAAATCGTCGATAGTCTACTTTAGCCGTGAGGGATTGGACAGGCTGGGTGCGGATATCGTCAGGATCGCCGGACTTGAAGGGCTCGAAGCGCACGGGAAGTCGGTGACTAAACGGCTTGTTCAGAATTGATTCCAGCCTGCCGGTATTAAACCATTCATTTCGCCGGAGTGCTTCATAGCAGCACAGTCCGGTTCCGCCCCTCTTTCTTTGCCCGGTACAGGGCATCGTCTGCCCTCTTCAACAGACTCTCCGGCGTATCGTCGCCATCAAGTGAAGCAACCCCGATACTGATCGTGATCCGGATAACCGGGGCCTTGCCGTGTGCTGCCGACTCGATCCTTGCACGAATACGCTCTGCCAGCCTGACCAGGTCATCGATTCCTGTCTCCACTGACACGACAACGAATTCCTCGCCACCGTATCTTCCGGCAATGTCGTATTCACGCAGAATCCCGGAAAGGGTCTGAGCGACGCTTCTCAACACCTCGTCGCCAACGGGGTGCCCGTGCTTGTCGTTCACGTCCTTGAAGTTGTCGAGGTCCATCATCAGCAGCCCCAGCGAGGTCCCCAGTCGGCGGGCACGTTCGAACTCCTCATGCAATCGCGACATCAGAAAACGGCGGTTATGCAATCCGGTCAGATCATCCCGTATGGAAGCCTCCAGAAGGGCATTCTGGGCCGTTTCGATCTTGTTACCCAGATTGTTCAGCATGATATAGGTCGAACCGAGCAACAGGGCCAGCGTCAGCAGCGACAGGCCGATAATGGAAAGGCGGTTGAGTGCCATCTCCTGCTCGGTCTTCGAAAAAGGGATGCTGACACTGATACCGCCCCTGATATCACCGATCTTGTAGTTGAACTTGAAATGACATCTCTGGCAGGATTGCTCAAACGGCAGCGGTGCCATGTAGCGGAAGAGCGAGCCGGAACCCGTCCGCTCGATCTCCCAGTATTCGCGCTCTCCGCGGGTAAAACTCCCGAGTGCCCGCAGTTCGAATTCGTCGGGAGCATTTTCATGGTTAAGCAGCATCAGGCTGGTTATGTGAAACTTGATCCCGTTAAGCGAGCTGACGATACCGGATATCTCCTTGGTCATGAGAGCCGGGTTTTTCAAGGTAATGACGATGCCGTCAACGGTTTTATTGTCGGGTTCGATCCCGACTTCGCGCAGATACGGATTTGACTCCACTCCCGGTTTTTTCTCCGCATAAACTCCGCCGTAATTGGCGTTCCACCGCCTGACCCTGACTACCAGGTCAAAATAGGACGCCGCCTGCTGTTTTACCGCTTCCAGCAGCAGCCGGTTATTCCTCAGGTAGATGCCGGCATAGACAGCAACTATCACCAGCGAGATGATCAGGCTGACCTCAAGGTAGAACAGGGCTAAGGGGTTTATCTTGCGTTTATGGCGAAACTTCATTTGTCGGTTCCCGTGATTGCGTTCAGTTCTGCTTTCCAGGGAAAAGAGATTTCCGGCGTGATAATGAGACAGCAGCAAAAGTCATTGAATTTACATATATTACATAAATTTTAAGGCAGAATTCGATATCGTCAATGGCATCGGCAGATTTGAGACTCTGGCGAAGAATATTTGAGTTAAAAGGTAGCAACCAAATTAATGCATGCTAATATTTACAGGCTCCCTTCAGCCTCTCGTAAAGGGACCGTTCAGCGGCACGTCAGCCAGACGACATTGAAAAGGAGAATGGTTATGGCATTACTCGAGTGGAATGAGAGTTTGAGCGTCAATGTTTCGGAAATCGACAGGGAACATCAGCTGCTCGTCGGGATGATCAACGAGCTTAATGATGCAATGCGCTGGGGAAAGGGGAAGGAAGTTTTGGGGAGCATCCTCAATGGGCTCATCAGCTACGCCGGTTCACATTTCAGAACAGAAGAGAACTATTTTGACAAGTTCGGTTATCCGCAGGCAAACGCCCACAAAAAAGAACATTCGGACTTTGTCGCAAAGGTTTCCGAGTTCAGGACCGGATTTGAAAACGGAAAGCTCGGCGTGACCATAGAAGTCCTGTTTTTCCTGAGTGACTGGCTGCGAAACCATATCGAAGGTGCAGACAAGGAGTACGGGCCTCTGTTCAATGCAAAAGGGTTGAAGTAGGCCGGGCTTCGATCATCTCACCTCTCCTCCTGCCGGTATTCGTTGACAATAAAGCCATCGAATTGCAAACTGGTTTTGCGCCGAAATCAGTTTTAACAGGAGAGTGTGTGAAATCAGCAGCGCATCTGTATCTGCTTGACGGATCCAGCTACATCTACCGCGCCTATTACGGCGTCCGCGATCTTGCCACTGCGGGCGGCATGCCGACCAATGCCGTGCTCGGCTTCACCAGGATGCTCCTGGCCCTCCTGCAGGAAAACCGTCCTGATTACCTTGCCGTCATTTTCGATCCTCCGAGGGAAGGAACCTTTCGCCGGGAGATCTATCCCGAATACAAGGCCAACCGGGATGCCATGCCCGATGATCTGGTTCCCCAGATCCCGTATATCAGAAAAATTCTGCAGGCCCTCAATATCCAGGCACTGGAAGCTCCCGGGTTCGAAGCCGACGATGTAATCGCCACCCTGGCCCGCCGCTATGCCGCTGAAGGGGTACATGTGACGGTCGTAACCGGTGACAAGGACCTGCTGCAGATTGTGGGTGACCGGATCACTTTGCTCGACACCATGAAGGAGAGGCGTTCCGGGCCGCAGGAGGTCCTGGACCGCTTCGGTGTTCCGCCCGAGTTGGTGGCGGATGTCCTCGGGCTGGCCGGCGACACCGCCGACAATATCCCGGGAGTCCCAGGGATTGGCGAAAAGACCGCCAGCGAGCTGGTCCGCAGGTTCGGTTCCCTGGAGGAGGTTCTCCAGTGGAGAAGCATGGTCAGCGGCAAGCAGCGCCGGGGGAATCTGCGCATTCATGCGGAGCAGGCCCGGCTCTCGAAGGTCCTGGCCACAGTCCGCTACGACGTCTCCCTGGATGTTCCCCTTGCAGCCCTGCAGCGCCGGACGCCGAACCTTCCGGACCTGATTCCCCTGCTTCGTGAGCTGGAGTTTGCGGCTCTGGAGGTCGCCTTCACCCCGCCGCCAGCGGGTGTGGTCGAGATCTACAGCGACGGCTCGGGAAGGGACTCCGGGCCCGGCGGGTACGGCGTGATCCTGCGTTACGGGGAGTTCGAGAAGGAGCTCAGCGGTTTCGAGCCGGCGTCCACCTCGCAGCGGATGGAACTCACTGCGGCGATCAGGGGGCTGGAAGCACTGACTGACCGGAGGAGGGTGCTCGTCCGCAGCGATTCACAGTATCTGGTCCGGGGGATGAGCGAATGGCTGCCGGGCTGGATTCGCACCGGCCGGCTGGAAACCCCGGAAGCTCTCAAGAATCAGGATCTCTGGCAGCAGCTGGCTGCCCTCTCCGCAAACCACGAGATTACCTGGGAGTGGGTGCGCGGCCACGCAGGAAATCACTTCAACGAACGCTGCGACAGGCTGGCCAAGCGGGCGGCAGACGAAGGGATACGGCTGGCAGAGGAGAGAACCTTGGCGGCTGCAGCGATACTGTTGGCGGAGGAGAACGCCAGGAAAGAGAAGGCGGTACCGGTGCCGGTCGCTCCAGTCAATCAGGCAGCGGCAGTGGTCAGGGATGCTGCGGAATACGAGGCCGATGACGACGGCCAGCTGTTACTCTGCTGAAAATCTATAAACCCAAAAACCGCTTATCCACGAAAGACACGAAAACACGAAAGTAAATGAAGAAGAGATACAAAATCAACCTTAGGCGATTTGGTTTGTCTTCTGGTTTTGCTGGTTTTGTTAGTGCATTTCGTGTATTTCGTGGACCAAAAGCTTTTTATTATATCAAGGACTCCCTTTATGAAAATACAGAAATTGACGGAAGAAAACCGCCCCAAGGTCTATGCGCTGTTGCGACTCGCCTTTCCTTACAGCGAATACGCAGCCGGGCTTGTGGAGGAACTCCACGAAAACAACAAACCCCTGTATGAATGGGTCTGCATCCATGCAGGCAGGATCATCGCTTACATTGCCTTTTCCAATGCTTATCATGGCGACACAGTATTCGGTCTGCACCTGGCTCCCATGGCAGTAACGCCCGACTTTCAGAGACAGGGGGTGGGGTCGGAGCTGCTCAGGTTTGTCTTGCGGCAGGAAGCAATCAAAAGCCGGACCCTGTTTGTCCTGGGCGAACCCGGCTATTACAGCAGGTTTGGCTTTGAGCCATGCAGCATGCCCATCTGCCCGTTCGATAAAAACAATGCGCATTTCCTCAGCATGCGCAACAATTCCGTCGGCCTTTTCAATGTGGGCTACGAACCGGAGTTCAAGCCCGCAGCCAAACCGCCCACCCCAAAAGGCAAGAAGCGTAGGGTACGGTGACCGTCAGGATGAAATCAACTACCGGGAAAGGAGCGTGCATGAAGCTGACAGGGGCACCCAAGCTTGTTATCTGGGCAGAGAAGATAAGGAAGGATCGACTGAAGGTCTGGCAGGAAACCTCTCCGGAAATCTTCAAGGCCATAGAAACCATAGTGACGCGTGAGAGAAGTGCCAATTGGTGGATAGCCCATAAAGACAAGGGGCTGGAGGTGGTCTGCAAGCTCCTGCTCGGCGGCAACCTGCAGCGGCCTGCTGCTGCGCAGCGGAGCAGAGCCGATCTGACCCGAGCGAAGACGGATACAAAAAAAGATTAACCGGGCGGGCAATGCAGAGGCATGGCTTGCCCCTGATTCACCGGAAAGGATACCTGCATGCTGGCACGAGCGGTCATCTGGATGATGCTGGCGCTGATCTTTTATACCTGGGCGGTTTTCAGCGGCCGACGCCAGGGATTGCACCGCAAACATCTGGTGATTTTCGGCATCGGGCTAGTCTGCGACTTTTTCGGCACGCACCAGATGAACCTTTTTGCCGCTGTCTACGGGAAGGCGCCCGAGTGGCACAACATCTCCGGCATCGCCTCGCTCTCCGGCATGGCGTTCCATTTTCTGCTGGCCCTGATCGCCTCCCTTACCAACCGGGCAGAGGCGGTCAATCTCGTATTCCACCGCGTCAGTCTGACCATTTACAGCTGCTGGCTGCTCGCCTTCTGCAGCGGCGCGATTTCCGGCATGATGCGGATGAAATGACGGCAACTGTTGAAACGTCATACCCTAGTCCGATGAATCACCCACCTCATTCTTTTTCCTGACAACCATCACACCAAAAGTCAGCTTGCATACTATTGACTCATTATGTATCATTTTGTCCCACAACGGCAGGTTGAAGGTGGAAGGCCGAAGGCTGAGCGTGGTGACCCGAGAGGTATGTTTCATTCTTCATAATTCAGACTTCATAATTATCAGCAGGGAGCCTCTATGAACAAACGTAAAATTCTGGTTTGCGACGATGAAACGGAAATGCTGAGCTATTTGCGTAAAATGCTGGCAAGCAACGGTTTTGTTGTCGAAACATTCAGTTCCGGCCAGGCACTGCTTCGTTATCTGGATGGCGGGGGCGCGGCGGACCTGCTGCTGCAGGATGTGCGGATGCCGGATATGGACGGGCTGGAGATATTGAGCCGTGTAAAGAAACTGCTACCGGGAATGCCGATAATCATCATGACCGCTTTCGGCTCCATTGATGCGGCGGTAGAAGCTATCAAGTTCGGCGCCTATGACTATGTTACCAAGCCGTTTCCGCGGGAGAAGATTCTCGGCGTGCTGCGCAACGCTCTCGAACGGGATCAGTTGCTCGGCGAAAACCAGCGGCTTAAGGAAGAGCTTCACTGCAGTGATTCCTCCGGCCAGATCATTTTCGCCAGCGGCAAGTTCCGCGAAGTATACGACATGACATTGCAGGTGGCAGAGAGTGACGCCAATATCCTGCTTCTGGGTGAATCCGGCACCGGCAAGGAACTTCTCGCCGGGGTGGTGCATCAGAATAACAAGCGGCGCGGCCGGCAGTTTTTCTCCATAAACTGTGCTGCGCTGACGGATTCCCTGCTGGAGAGCCAGATCTTCGGTCATATCCGCGGCGCCTTTACCGGAGCTGTTACCGCCCAGAAGGGGATCCTGGAGGAGGCTGATGGCGGCACCCTGTTTCTGGATGAAATCGGGGACATGAGTCTTGCCGTTCAGGCGAAGCTGTTAAGGGTAATTCAGGAACGGGAGTTCATGCCGGTCGGGAGCACCAAGACAAAAACGGTGGATATCCGTTTCGTTGCGGCTACCAATAAAAATCTCGAAAAAGAGGTGAAGTCGGGAAATTTCCGCGAGGATCTCTATTACCGGCTGAGCGTGATCACCATCAATCTTCCCCCGCTCAGGGAGCGCCCCGAGGATGTCGAGCTGCTGGCCCGCCATTACATCAGGACCTTTGCCCGCAGGATGAAAAAGGAGGTGTCGGGGTTGCATCCCGATGCCCTGGCGCAGCTCATGAGCTATCAGTGGCCGGGAAATGTACGCGAGTTGAAAAACGTCATTGAGAGGGCGGTCATTCTTGCCCGGACGGAGAAGATCACGGTTGATGCGCTCCCGGCCTGGGAACGGGCGTCCGTTCCCATAATCCTGCCTTCTTCGGGCAACACAACTCTGGAGAGTCTCGAGCGGAGTCATATCAGACAGGTCCTGGTTGCCAACAATTTTCAGAAGAGCCGCAGCGCCGATGTTCTCGGCATCTCCCGGAAAACATTGGCCCGCAAAATTGTCGAGTACGATCTTCTCTCCGGGAAAGAGTAGCAAGCAACCGGTAAACTGCGGCAGTTGAAATCTGCCTGCATTCGTGCTGACGTGCTATTTCTGCAATTCTAGGCTCATTCCGCTACAGCAGATAAACTCGCTTCGCTCAGACAATATCTGCTTTACGCTCCATTTCACCAAGAATTGCTACGAAATACCCCTGAGGCACTCATTCCGACAGTTTTCAACTGCCTAGAGCCGAGGAACAATGGAGCCTATCTGATGCTTTCCCGTCGCTACCCGTTACAATTCAAACTTACCCTGGCTACCCTCCTCCCCCTCTTCGTGGCCATCACCATCTGCTGGCTGACCGGGGTCTTCATCCTCACCGCCAAGGTAGCAATGCAGGCACAGGACAAGGTTCGCAACGACCTGAACTCTGCCCGCGAAATCTACCGGAACGAAATCAGCCATGTCCGGGATCTGGTGAAATATACTGCCGCCGCCCCCAATACCGCCGAGGCAGTCATTGCCAGTAACGGTAAAGAGCTGTCCCGTATCCTGACACCCCTTTTGCAAAGCGAGCAGCTGGATATCCTGACGGCAGTGGATGCCAACGGCACGGTGCTCTACCGGGTTCGCAACCCGCAAGCATCCGGCGATGACCGCTCGAAAGATACTTTGGTGAAGCGGGCTCTGGCCGGGGAAACGGTCACCGGCACCATGGTTATTCCTGCCGCCCGGATGCCGATGGAAGGAGCAGAGCTGACAAAACAGGCGCTGATCAAGGTGGTCTCGACCCCCCATTCCAAGCCGGCAGCCGCCTCTGAAGAGGAGGCCGGCATGATGCTGGCGGCCGCAGCACCGGTACGCGACACGGCCGGAACTGTCGTCGGCGCACTCTACAGCGGTATTCTTCTCAACCACAATAACCGGCTGGTGGACCGGATCAAGAGCGTCGTCTACGAAGGGGATAAATTCGAAGGGGGGGATGTCGGAGGGGCCACCATTTTCCTGGGTGATCTCCGCATTGCCACCAATGTGCTGGACAGCAGCAACCAAAGGGCCATCGGCACCAGGCTGTCGGAAGAGGTCTATAATCAGGTGGTGCTCAAGGATGAAAAGTGGTTCAACCGGGCCTTCGTGGTCAAGGACTGGTATTTCAGTGCCTACGAACCGATCCATTCACTGGAAGGGGTTCCGATCGGCGCCCTGTATGTGGGAATGCTGGAAAAACCCTATACCCTTCTGAAATTCAAGGTAAGCCTCTGGTTCAGCGGCGTACTGCTGCTCGGAACCCTGATCGGACTGGCAGTGGCAAGGGCAGTCAGTTCGCGCCTGGCAAAGCCGGTCAGGAAGCTGGAGACGATGGAGCGCCGGGTGGCAGCCGGCGAGCGGGGGGTGTCGATCACGGTCGACAGCAATGACGAACTTGGCGATCTGGCCTGGGAGTTCAACCTGATGTCGACAGCCCTTGCCTCCCAGGAGCAGGAGATCAGGGAGCTTAACCGGGGGCTGGAACAGAAGGTTCTGAAGCGTACCCTGGAGCTGGAGGAGAAAAACCGGATCCTGGTTGACACGCAGCAGGAACTGGTCAGGGTCGAGAAGCTGGCCGCCATCGGTGAACTGGCCGCCGGTGTGGCCCATGAAATCAACAACCCAATGGCTATTATCCGCGGCAATACGGAGCTGGTCCAGGTCGCTCTCCCCGAAGATTCTTCTTCCCAGGAAGAGCTGGCTATCATCACCCGGCAGCTGTCGCGGGTAGAGAGAATCGTTGCCAATCTGCTCCGCTTTGCCCGCAAGGAGCGCAAGCAGCTCGGTAGAGCCGCGGTGAACCGGATGCTGGCGGAGATACTTTGCCAGGTCGGCCACCAGATCCCGGTGACCGCTGTCGACGTGGCAACCGCTTTTGATCCGTCCGACCCGGAGGTGGAAGGGGATGCGGACCAACTGCATCAGGTGTTTACCAACCTGATCATCAATGCGCTCCAGGCCATGCCCATGGGAGGGGTCTTATCGGTGGCTACCACGTCACACCCTGAAAATGGAACCTGTGAAGTCACAATCAGCGATACCGGTACCGGAATCCCTCCGGAAAACCTGGAGCAGATCTTCAATCCGTTTTTCACTACCCGGGCAAACGGCATCGGTCTGGGGCTTTCCGTCTCTTACGGCATCATCAGGGATCACGGCGGGGAGATCGGAGCCGAAAGCACGGTTGCCAAAGGGACCAGCTTCCGGGTCACACTCCGCCCTCTCTTGCCTGCCGGTTCCTGACGGCTGTTCTCTCCTGACCCGCCAGTTCCTCCCCTCGGATTAGCCACGGTTTTTCGTCCCCATCTGCAGTCCGGTTTAAGGATGGAGATCAGGACCAGTATCAGCAGTACCACTGTCTGCAGGCTCCCGAACATGACCCCCAAGTGGTAAAGGCGTAGATAGCCGCTTGCCTCGTGCGCCGACAGGCTGTCAATGCCGGTGAAGGCGGCAAGCTCCCGGAACCAGGGGCCGAGGCAGATGCCGCCGAAGGCAATGGCAGCCAGGGTGACCGTCCATTTGACGATAATCCAGCGGTGACGTATCACCCCCCAGTTGCTGAGGAAGCAGAGCAGGGTGCCGCTAACCAGCGTTCCGGCTGCTGCCGGTCTGATGAGATAGTCGTCGATGGAGCGAATGGCATGGTTGTAGGCAAACAGTTCGTCGCCGCTACAGGTCTGCCGGTCATCATACAGCAGCACCAGCACCGCCATTCCTCCCCCGGTCCAGACGGAGGCGGACAGCAGGTGCATGAACTTGAAAAACATCCGCAGCGGATGAGTTGCCGGCAATTGCATGGAGAGTCCTCCTTAGGGTCGATGAATTTGCGAATCCGGCAGTTGGGAGCTGCCTGCATTCGAGCTGACGTGCTATTTCTGCAATTCTAAGCTCATTCCGCTACAGCAGATAAACTCGCCCTCCGGGCTCAGACAATATCTGCTTAACGCTCCATTTCGCCAAGAATTGCGACGAAATACCCCTGATGCTCTCATTCAGGCAACTTCCAACTGCCTACATAGGCTGATCCTTTCCAGAGCTGCAATCGATGTTCCTGTATACGCTATCGCTGTAACAAGCTGTAAACACTCACTTATATTTGGGCCGCCTCTCCACTGGAAACTGCCGCTGTTCTGCGTTGTGCCAGATACGGCACCGAAAAGCTACCGGGAGTCTCCCTGCCTTCTTTGCTCCGTACCTCCTGCGCACCCCTTCTCTGTTCAGGCTTGCTTCCGATGGGTCATTTTGGCCCACGAGGGGCATTATGTCCCATTTTGAATCCTGCAGAAGAACGCTTTGCCAAAGGGTGCTGTCTGTAATCATCGGTATTATCAGGGCGTTACGGCACTATCTGCCGGCCGCCATATGTGGCACAGCTTTTGCCGTATACATTCGGATTGATCAGGAGCTTGTCAACTGACAGGCTCAATGCCCTGGAGGTGTCATGAAGAAAGAAAACGACTTTTGCGCCGGAGTTTCCCGCCGGAGTTTCATCAAGACCTGCATCACTGCCACAGCCATGATGGGGCTGCCGTTCGGCATGCATACCAAGGTTGCCGAAGCCATGGAGAAAAACGGCAATCCAGCGGTAATCTGGCTTCATTTTCAGGAGTGTACCGGCTGTTCCGAGTCGCTTCTGCGGTCAACCCACCCGACCATCTCCACCCTGATTCTGGACATGATCTCTCTGGACTACCACGAAACCCTCATGGCCGGTTCCGGTGCCCAGGCGGAAAAGGCCCTGCACGACTCCATGGTTGCCAATAAAGGAAAGTACCTGCTGGTTGTGGAAGGGGCCATCCCCACCAAGAACAACGGTATTTACTGCAAGGTCGGCGGTAAGACCGCTCTCGAATCCCTGCAGCACGTGGCTGCGGATGCGGCGGCCATCATCTGCATCGGCACCTGTTCCTCCTACGGCGGTATCCAGTCGGCCAGCCCGAACCCCACCGGTGCGGTCGGCGTGCGGGATATCGTCAAGGATAAGCCGATCATCAATATCCCCGGCTGCCCCCCCAGCCCTTACAACCTGCTCTCCACGGTGATGTACTACCTGACCTTCAAGAAGATTCCGGAACTCGATGCTCTGGGGCGTCCCAAATTCGCCTATGGCAGAAGGATTCACGAGCATTGCGAACGCCGTCCCCATTTCGACGCCGGCCGTTTTGCCAAGTCCTATGGCCATGAAACCCATGCCCAGGGTTACTGCCTCTTCAAGCTGGGCTGCAAAGGCCCGGCGACCTATGCCAACTGCTCGGTGCAGCGCTTCAATGAAGTCGGCGTCTGGCCGGTATCAATGGGTCACCCCTGTATCGGCTGTACCGAACCGGATGTCCTGTTCAAAATGGCCATTGCCGACAAGGTCCAGATTCATGAGCCGACACCTTTCGACAGTTATGCGCCGGTAGATCTGAAGGAGAAGGGGAAAGGGCCTGATCCGCTGACCACCGGCTTTGTCGGTCTTGCGGCAGGTGCGGCCCTCGGCGCCGGGGCGATGCTGGCCAAAAAGCTGCCGAAAGACGGCAACGATAAGGGGGCTGACCTTCATGACGAATAAGAGCCGGCGGGATTTCCTCAAGCTGTTCGGAGTCGGCAGCGCCGGACTCCTGGCCGGTGCAAAATCGGCCTTGGGCTCTGAGGGGTTACGGATCAACAACGAAGAGATCGGCATGCTCTACGACGCCACCAAGTGTGTGGGGTGCAAGGCGTGCATGGCGGCCTGCAAACGGGTCAACGGCGATTACGGCAGCCTCTCCTACGAAAAGGCCAAATTCGACAGCGACGGCTTGTGGGATGCGCCGACCGACCTTTCCGGCAGCACCCGGACCCTGATCAAGCTGTTCAAGGAGTCGGACAGCCGCTGGTCCTACGTGAAATATTCCTGCATGCACTGCCAGAAGCCGTCCTGTGTTTCGGTCTGCCCGGTGAGTGCCATGACCAAAGACAAGGTAAGCGGGGTGGTCGACTACAACAAGGATACCTGCATCGGCTGCCGTTACTGCCAGGTGGCGTGCGCCTTCACTATCCCGAAATTCCAGTGGGACAAGTCGATCCCGCAGATCGTCAAATGCGACCTCTGCGTCAAGACCAATCTGCGGGAAAAGGGAATCACCGCCTGCGCCGAAGTCTGCCCGGTGGGTGCCATTCAATTCGGCAAGCGCAAGGATCTGTTGCAGGAGGCCAGAACCCGGCTGCAGGAAAACCCGGGCAAGTACCTGGCCCACATTTACGGAGAACACGAGGCGGGCGGCACCAACCACCTGTACCTGGCCGCCATGCCTTTCAACAAGCTGGGCCTGCCGGAGCTGAAATCAGAGGCACCGGCCGAGTTTTCGGAAAAAATCCAGCACACCATCTACAAAGGCTTTATTGCCCCGGTTGCCCTTTACAGCGCCCTCTGCTTCATTGCCGTCAAGAACATGAAAACCCATGACACGCCTGCAAACAAGGACCAGCAGAAGCATGACGGGGAGGAGAAGTAATGGGTCACAATGACGAATACCAGAAGCTGGAAGGAAAGATTTTTACCAAGGCATTTTTCGTGCTCCTGTTTGTCGTGGCCGTCGGCTTCTTTTTTGTCGGCGTCCGTTTCGTCAAGGGGATCGGCGCCGTTTCCAACATGAGCGACGGCTACCCGTGGGGGATCTGGATCACCTACGACGTGGCCACCGGCACTGCCATTGCCTGCGGCGGCTATGCCGTCGCCATCCTGGTCTATATCCGCAACCGGATGCAGTATCACCCGCTGATCCGCTCCGCCATTCTCACCAGCATGTTCGGCTACGGTCTGGCCGGTTTTTCCGTCATGGTGGACCTGGGCCGGCCCTGGAATTCCTATAACTTCTTCATCCCATCCAAATGGCAGGCCAACTCCGCCATGTTCGAAGTAGCACTCTGTGTCATGGCCTATTCGACGGTGCTCATCATCGAGTTTCTGCCGGCCATTCTTACTACAATTGAAAATACCAAAGGGGAGCGGCTGCACAAGGTGCGCAACTGGCTGCACCCGAAGATCGCCCCGAATGCCGCCAATCTGATGACCGGCCTGGAATGGGCCAAGCTGGGTGCCGCCTGGCTAAAACCCCGGCTGAACAAGGTACTGATCTTCTTCATCGTCCTCGGCATCACCCTGCCGACCATGCACCAGTCGTCCCTCGGCTCGCTGCTGCTGATCGCCTCCACAAAACTGCACCCCCTGTGGCATACCGGCTTTCTGCCGCTGCTCTTCCTCATCAACTGCATCTTTATCGGCTATGCCATCGCCATTCTCGAATCCATCATCTCCTGCTACTCCTTCAAGCGTCCCTTCGAGGTGGATGAACTCTCCGGTCTGGCCAGCCTTATTCCCTGGGTCACCGTGATCTGGCTGTCGGTCGTGGTGGGTGACCTGAGTTACCGCGGACAGCTTCTGGCAGCAGTGAAACTGGATTTCTACTCCTTCTTTTTTCTGCTGGAATTCCTGCTGGTAGGGATCGGCTCCGCCATCCTCTTTTCCCGGAAGAATCGCCGCTCTCCCCGCTGGCTCTTTGTCAGCGCGGCAATGATCGTGCTCGGCGGCGCTCTCTACCGCTTCAATGTCTATCTGATCGGCTTCAATCCCGGCAAGGGATGGCGCTACTTCCCCTCCTTTGCCGAGGTAATGATCACCGTCGGAATCATCGCGCTGGAGATCCTTGCCTACAAGATCTTTGTCAAGCTCTTCCCGGTGCTCCCCAATGCGGACAAGCATGGTGGGACAGCGGTTGCAGCGGCCGGAGCAGATGTGTCCATGGAACCTAACTAATTCCAAGTTGCAATCAAAATGACATTAAACCCAACCACCCCCAACCCCTCCTTTGTAAGGAGGGGAGCTTATAATCCCCCTCCTATTTCGCTTAGAAGCGCCTACTTCTGGTAGGAGGGGTTAGGGGTGGTAAGGTGCCAGCTTGAACGCTTATTGAAAATATCAACGGAGGAATACATGTCGACAAGAATCACCCTGGACCCCATAACCCGTATCGAAGGCCACTTGCGGATCGATGTTGAAGTGAACAACGGCAGGGTGAGCAATGCCTGGTCCTCTGCCCAGATGTGGCGCGGTATCGAAGTGATCCTCAAGGGGCGCGCTCCGGAGGATGCCTGGTCTTTTGCCCAGCGCTTCTGCGGTGTCTGCACCACGGTTCACGCCATCTCCTCGATCCGGTCGGTCGAGCATGCCCTTAAGGTCGAGGTGCCGCTCAATGCCCAGTACATCCGCAACATCATGATCGCCCAGCATTCGGTGCAGGACCATATCGTCCACTTTTATCATCTTTCGGCCCTGGACTGGGTGGATGTGGTTTCCGCACTCAAGGCCGATCCGAAAAAAACGGCCCAGATTGCCCAGAGTATCTCCGACTGGCCGGGTAACAGCGAGAAAGAGTTCAAGGCGGTTCAGGACAAGCTGAAGGCCTTTGCTGCCGGCGGCAAACTCGGTATCTTCTCCTCAGGCTACTGGGGACATCCGGCCATGAAGCTCTCGCCGGAGGTGAACCTGCTGGCGGTTGCCCATTACCTGAAGGCGCTCGACTACCAGCGCAAGGCAGCCCAGGCCGTGGCGATCCTCGGCGGGAAAAACCCCCATATCCAGAACCTGGTGGTGGGCGGAGTTGCTTCGGCCATCAACATGGAAAACCTTGCCACGCTAAACATGGAGCGGCTGGCCTATCTGAAAACCCTCATGGAAGAGTCGCGGGATTTTGTGCAGAAGGTCTACTATCCGGACATGCTGGCCATTGCCTCGGCCTACAAGGAGTGGTTCGGTTACGGGGCAGGGGTCACCAATTACCTGGCCGTGCCGGAGTTTCCCGAAGACACGAAAAACACCAAATTTGCCCTGAACGGCGGCATCATCACTGCCGGCAATCTGGCTTCAATGAAGCCGATCGTCAACCACCAGGACGAGTATCTGATCAAGAACGTCAAGGAGTCGGTTGCCTGTGCCTGGTATGAAGGGGCCGGCAACCTGCATCCGTGGGACGGCGAAACCAAGCCCGATTACACCGATTTCAAGGAAAACGGCAAATATTCATGGTGCAAGGCGCCGCGTCTCGAAGGTAAACCTGTCCAGGTCGGCCCTCCGGCGCAGATTTTTGCCGCGTATGCCAGCGGTAATGCCAGGGTGAAAAAGCTGGTCGACAGCGCCAATGCCACCATCGGCATAGGCATGAAGGATTATCACTCCACCATGGGCAGGCTGCTGGCCCGGGCCCAGCGGGCCCACCTCATGGCGGACATCTCGCTGGACAACCTGGACAAGCTGATCGGCAACATCGCCAGCGGTGACAAGACCTATGCCAACCATACCGCGATACCCAGTGGAGAGTACCGGGGAGTCGGTTTCCACGAGGCACCGCGCGGGACACTGTCGCACTGGATCGTTATCAAGAACAAAAAAATCGAGAATTACCAGGCAGTAGTGCCGTCGACCTGGAATGCCTCGCCCCGTGACGAGAAAGGTGTTCTCGGACCATACGAGGCTTCACTGGTCGGCAATCCGGTCGCTCAGGCCGACAAGCCGCTGGAGGTGCTCCGCACCGTCCACTCCTTCGATCCCTGCATTGCCTGTGCGGTGCATGCGATTGATCCGGAGGGGAAAGAAATTACAAAGGTCAAAGTATTATAGAAACGTCCGCTTTTGATCCCCCCTTTGGAAAAGGGGGCAGGGGGGATTTGAAGTCAATAAGTAGAAATCCCCCTTAATCCCCCTTTGCTAAAGGGGGAAAATAAAAGGAAGATAGAAATGAAAATACTGATTTTCGGCGCCGGCAACCTGATCCTTTCTGATGAAGGATTCGGCGTACATTTTGTCAATTACCTGGAAAAGCATTATCACCTGCCGGAAAATGTCGAGCTGTACGATGGCGGCACTCTCGGCATCATGGTGACCCACAAGTTCGAGGAAGCGGACAAGGTGTTTCTGGTCGATATCGTCGATACGCCGGGGGAGCCGGGTGAAATCCACCGCTATAATAAAGAGGAGATCATGCTGAGCAAGCTGCCGGTCAAGATGTCCCCGCACCAGATCGGCATCCAGGAGATGCTCTTCATTAGCGAGCTGCGGGACGCAGCCCCGGCTGACGTGACATTTTACGGCATTATCCCGTCATCCCTCGAACCGGGCAACGAGCTTTCCCCCCCTCTGCAAAAAGGGTTGCCGGCGGTGGCCGGATTCATACGGCATGAACTGCACAGAGCGGGTATCGAGCTTGTGGCAAAGGGAGTCTGAGTGGTTCACATCTAACTAAAGGGGTAGAGTCTATGTTTGGAATTGGCATGCCGGAATTGTGTATTATCCTGGTTATTGTGCTGCTTGTCGCCGGCCCGGCCAAGCTTCCGCAGCTCGGCCAGGCATTGGGGAGCAGCATCAGGGGGTTCAAAAAAGGGTTGAATGACTCAGATGTGGTGAAAATAGACGAATAGCCGGCGCGTAATCGATGTAGTAAAATATTCAGTTACCGGCGCTCCCCAATCAGATCCACGAAAGCATCGTAGGTGCTGAACCCCGTTAGTCTCTTCCCACCGCAGAGGTGGGTCGGGACGGCTGTTATCCGCAACTCTCCGGCCCTTTGCCAGTCGGCATCGACCGCAGGGGCAAAAGGCCTTGCCTCAAGAACCGCCGCTGCTTCGGCTGGCGGCAGACCGGCAGCCCCGGCAATCTTCAGCAACTCCTCGATCAGACCGATATTGCTCCCCTCCACGAAATAGGCCCGGTAGACGGCACGGCGGAACTCGTCTCCCCTGCCGAGCGACTCCGCCCATTTCCCCAGCTCCTGGGCCAGCCTGCTGTTGCAGGTGCGCGACCGTTCGACCATCGGCACTCCCTCCGCTGCAGCTAACTGCAGCAGCCTCTCCTGCATGTCACGGATCATCGCCTCGCGGCCGGCAAAAAGTTCCGCGAGTTCCATCCCCTCCGGCGGTGTTTCGGGGTGGAGAGGAAAAACATTCCAGCGCAGTTCGATCCCGTATTCCTGCTGCAAGCGATCGGTACGCACGGTACCGAGGTAGCACCAGGGTCAGATATAATCGAAGAAAACCTCCACTACGGGCGCTTTGTTCATGGCCTTCCTCCCTGTGGCTGCTATGACTTTTAAACGGTCAGCCCCAACATCTCTCTGCCGGAAAGTATACCTCCTGAATTTATGAAAACCAGTGCGACTTTGCATATTAATCGAGGATCCGGTCTCCCGCCGGGCGTGGTGCAGGGCTTCCTGGGGAGCATTGGCCATGTGAGCGAAGGATATAATTGTGTGCCGCTGCGATTTCTTTATCGACAGAGTTGCATTAGAATAATATTATGATATCTTAATTGTTGAACGCTAATCAACTGGAGGTGTCATATCGTACGCTATCTGTTAGTCATGGCAACGCTATTTTTGGTTACCGCCTGCAGTGAACTGAGGATTATCGGCAGCGCGGCAGTGAGAGAGCTCAAAGCGGACGGAATTAATGTCGAGCGAGCACGCACCGCAAGCATCAACACCACGCCAAACTTCCGATGAGATGATTGTGTTGCATAAAACCCAGGCGGACAGGCCCGGAAGTAGCCTGTCTCTTTTAAATCCCCTGGCATTTTTTTGGAGGGAGTCGAGGGTACGTTGCGTGCTATCTTGTTATTATCGATACCCTTACAAAATCCGGAAACATCAATCCTCAATTCAAAAGGCGGCCAATCGGCCGCCTTTGCTGTTTCCGGGGCAGATTGAGCAGGTGCGTGACAGGCCGTGTCTGCTGCTTCGATGTTGCCCTTTGAACCTGCTCTCGACAATTATGCAAACAGCCACAAAAAGCTGCAGTAATCATCCGGCAGGTTATAATGTAATCAGGAGGTGATATATGAAAACAGTTGTGTACCTGTTGCTTGCCGGACTGATTTTTCTGCAGCTGCCTGCAAGCGTGGCTGCCCAGCAAACCGGGTCCATGAGCTGCCGGAACGGAATCGTCTCCATTAACGACACTATCCCGGATGTGGTCAAAAAATGCGGGCTTCCCGCTTTCCAGGACCGGCGGGAGGAGACGTTTTCAGGCGGCCAGCGTCACGGACGGTCATATGAAATCATTGCCGTAGACGACTGGATTTACAACTTCGGACCCCAGGAATTCATGTACGAAGTAACCTTTCAGAACGGGCGGGTGGCAAAGATCGAAAGTCTCGATCACGGATATTAGAGGCCGGGCTTAGTCAGGCTCCCGTCCCCCACGTCTTTGTCATACCCTTGTTAAAAGAAAGCCGGATTCCGGCATATAATTAAACCGTTTAATTCCGCCGGCCCATTTGCTATAGTTGCATCCGGAAAAGCCACTAACCCCCTTACACACCTGCCAGGAGGGCATCATGACTATTTTCGACGGTATCAGGCGGCAATTACGGACCGTAATCGAATGGCAGGATCCGTCGCCGGAGGCCCTTTTCTCCCAATGGAGCGATAACGGCGACGAAATCAAGAACGCCTCGAAGTTGATCGTTAACCCCGGACAGGGGTGCATCTTTCTCTACGAGGGGCAGATCCGCTCGGTGCTCTCCGAGCCCTGCATGGTGGAGCTTACGACCGCCAACATCCCCTTCTGGACCACCATCACGAAATTCATGCAGTCCTTCCAGAGCGAGCACAAGGTCGGCATCTACTTCTTCCGCACCACGAAGGTGCTCAACCAAAAATGGGGGACCCTCTCGCCTATCAAGTACGAGGATCCCAAATACGGCATTCCGGTGGGGGTGAAGGCCTTCGGCAATTTCAGCTACCGCATCGTTGAGCCGCGCGATTTTTTCGTCAACGTTGTCGGGGGGCACGCCGACTATACCACTACCGATTTGCGGACCGTCATGGCGGAGCGGCTGGTCCAGTCGATCACCGACCACATCGCCGAGTGCCGGTTTGCCTATACGGAGATCGATGCCAAGCGGGAAGAGATTGCCGCCGGGTTGTCCGGGAGACTGACCTCCGACTTCGGCAAGCTCGGCTTTGCTATCGACGACTTCCGGATCGAGGGGATCAATTTCGATGAGGATACGGTCCGGCGCATCGGCCGTATCGCCGATATGACCGCCGAAGCGCAGGCGGTGAAGGCGGTGGGGATGGACTACGCGTCGATGCAGAAGCTGGAGGCGCTAAGGGAAGCGGCCAGGAACGAAGGGGGCGGAGCCGGCATGGGGATGGGACTGGGCGCCGGGATCGGCATGGGGCAGACCCTGGCCCAGACGATGGGGCAGACGGCTGTTGTAGCGCCGCAGCCGGCAAATGCGGGGGGCGACGCTGCAGCGAAGCTCGCGCAACTCAAGCAGATGTACGATCAGGCACTGATCACGGCAGAGGAGTATGTTGCCAAGAAAAAACAAATCCTCGACTCGATCTAGAAAAACTACTGCGTTTTTCAAAAACCTGATTCTTCAGGAGCAAGTTATGGCCTTATGCAGCAGCTGTTCAGCTCCACTTCCTGCCAATACCTGCCGGTGCAGTTATTGCGGCAGCCGCAACGACATGGATTTCGCTGCTGTCGATCGTTTCACTGTTGCCCGTGAACAGTCCCGGCGGCAGTGTCCGGACTGCTCGATTCCGTTGCAAACGGTCCGCGTTGATACCGGCGCGGGTCTCTTTGCCATCGAGCGCTGTGAGCGCTGCTACGGCCTCTTCTTCGACGTGGGGGAAGTCCAGGCGTTCCTGGAGGCCTCGGTTGCTCCAGCTTTCTCCATCAATCTTCGCGAGATAGCCACCATCAACGAGGACCGGGCCGTAGCCAGCCGTCCGGTCCGCTACATCAAGTGCCCGGAGTGCGGTATTCTGATGAATCGGGTCAACTTCTCCGCCATGAGCGGTGTCGTGGTCGACCAGTGCAAGGAACACGGCATGTGGCTGGACAACGGTGAGCTGGTGCACCTGATGGAGTGGAAAAAGTCGGGGGGGCAGCTCCTGGCACAGAAGAAAAAGGATGAGCAGCAGCACGAACTGCGGAGGGAGTATCAGCGGCCCGTATCCTCCTTCCCGGGAACGTCCTGTCCGACGCCGAGCACTGCGGGCGACCTTATGGGCGTGGCCTGTACGGTGCTTCTGGAGACGCTGTTCAGCTGAAGGGGCTCAGGAGGGAATCAGGAGAACGAGGAAAATTACAAAAGGCGGCCAATTCGGCCGCCTTTGTTGTTTTTGCGGTTCTACACTGCAGGTCCTGATACTACTTGGGCTGCGCCTTGATCATCTCGATTTCCAGGGTGATGTTTACCTCTTCACCTAATGCAACGCCGCCGGTTTCAAGAGTCTTGTTCCAGCCCAGGCCGAAATCCTTGCGGTTGATGCTGGTACTTGCTGTGGCTCCGACGCGGATGTTGCCCCAGGGGTCCCTGCTTTCCTGCGACAGCCCATCAACAGCAAGAACAACCTCGCGGGTTACGCCATGCAGTGTTAAGTCACCGGTAACTTTAAGCTTGTTCTTGCCATTTTTGGCCACTTTTTTCGAGGCGAAAGTCATGGTCGGATATTTGGCAACGTCGAAGAACTCGGCGCTGCGCAGATGCTCGTCACGCTTGTGCACATTGGTGTTGATGGAGTTGGTGTCGATCGTGACATTAACCTTGGATTTGGTGATATCCTTGTCATTGATGTCGACGGTGCCGGTATGTTTGTCAAAGCTTCCCTTGACGTTGGATACCATCAGGTGGCGGACCTTGAATCCCACATTGGAGTGATCCGGATCGATGTTCCAGATCGTAGCCGAGGCGAGGGCCGGAAGGGCAAGGGCGATAATTGTACTTAGCAGGGCGATGATGCGTTTCATGTCGATTCTCCTTTTTTCTGTTTTTTAGATATGCAGCAATTTTACGTCAAACTGATACAGTAAATTTTTCTCAGCTTTTTGTGGCGCTGCCTCCTTTCTTTATCCCAAGTTTTTTACACAACCGGCCGAGCAGCTCCTGCTCAGCTGTCGTGAGTGAAGCCATTTCAGATACGATTGCTTCTTCGACCCGGGCAAAGACCAACGCAATCAGCTCTGTCCCGGCCGCGGTCAGGTGCACGGTCAGATAGCGCCGGTCCGCACTGTCCCTCTCCCGGCGTACCAGATTGCGCTTCTCCAGGTTATCGATCACCAAGGTGATATTGCCGGTACTCTTGAGGATCTTGACGGCAATATCCCGCTGACACAGTGGACCTTTGTGGTACAGAGCCTCCAGCACACCGAACTGGCTGACTGTAAGAGAATCCTCCGACATGCAGCGGCTCACCCTGGCGGTAACAGATTCTGCGGCACGCATCAGCTTGGTGTAGGTGTTCAAGGGGCGATATGTCGTACTGTCTTTTACGTTCATTCTGGCACCTAATTGATTCAATGTCATATAGTTTAATATCAAATTATACCTTCCGGGAAAAGTTGTCAAACTATTTTTTTAGTCAACCGCCGGTATGGCCAGATCGGGGCTTACGACTTTCAGAGCGTAACACCGCATGATGACCGCGCATGTACGTCCATGCCCATCCGGTACAAATGTGAGCTGAAGCCCTTCACAAACTGCTCAACTCTTGATAGACTATTAATTTGCATGCACGTTTCTGGAAAAAGGGAAAATTAACCAATGGACAATCTTATGGTGTTTGCAGGACCGAATCGTTTTTGGCAGGTGCGGCTTGTCTCCTTTATCCTGCTTTTTCTCCTCATCCCGGCTTCGTCGGCATATCCCCTCAACATTCCGGAAAAGCTTGTCTACGACGTGACATGGACAGGGATTAAGGCGGGGACAGCGACACAGGAGATATTGGTAGAGAAGGACTCTCTCAGGGTAGTTTCGACGGTTCGTTCAGCCGACTGGATCTCGGCTTTTTTCCCGGTCGAGGACAGGGTCGAGAGCGTCCTTACAAAAGTACAGCCTCCCCAGATTGGCCTGCCGCAGACCTTTCGGATGAAAGTCAGCGAAGGACATCATCGCAAGGACAAGGAAATTATTTTCGACCACGGGAAGGGGAAGGCCCGCTGCATTGATCATATGAACGGCGAAAATACGATCGTTGGAATCGGGGGACACACCTATGACGCTTACTCGAGCTTTTATTATGTGCGGATGTTACCTCTCGAAATCGGCAAATCGGTTTTCGTTTCCGTCCTGGACAACAAGAAGCTGTGGAACATCGAGGTTCAGGTACTGAAGAAAGAACGTATTAAGACCGTCATGGGAGAGGTCAACACCATCCTTATCAACCCCTTGCTCAAGAATGAGGGAATCTTTGAAAGAAAAGGGGCGATCTTTATCTGGCTTACCGATGACGATAAACGGATTCCTGTTAAAATGAAAACGAAAGTGGCCATCGGCAGTATTACCGCTACGCTGGTGGGAGGGACTTATTGACGGGCGGGACTGATGTGTTAAAAATTTCCGCTGAAAGCCGTTTTGCCGGTCAGCATCTCAGGAGGACAGGACGAACATGACTCATTTTGTGCCGAAATCTGCCGGATATCGGTTTGCTCCTCTGCTGCTGTCTGCTGCTGTCCTTCTCTGTTCCGGCTGCGTGACCTACCTGGGCTACGGAGGGCCCTATGAGGGGAGAGTCATTGACCGGGATACCCGGCAGGCTATCGAGGGGGCGGTCATCCATGGGATCTGGCACATTCATGACCCCTGCTCCAAAACTGCGGCCGCAGACTACCATGACAGCCGGGAGACGGTGACCGACAAGAAAGGGGAGTTCAAGATCAACGGGATTGGCCTGCGGTACATGTCCTGTGTCGATGAGATGGATATAACGGTATTCAAGGCCGGGTATGCGCAGCAGAGATTAACACCGTGGAGCGCACTCAGGAACCCTTCCGCCAGCGAGGATGTCGACTGGGAAGGGGGCAAGGCCCTATTCGAAGGGAGCAAAGCCATCTTCAAACTGAGGCGGTTAACCGCGGAGGAACGCCGGAAAAGAGAGGTAGACCTGCCCGACACGCCGGACAGCAAACGGAATCTTTTCAGAATTGAAATGAACAGGGAGCAGATGGAGATCAGAACCCAGTCTGGTAAACCCTCAACGAAATAAGAACCAACAGACAGCCATGGGCGGTTTTCCCTGATTGTTCACGGGGGACGCGGCATGAAGCCGGCTCGCTGTTGCCGGTTGCCGCCAAGGAGGAGACAATGCGTAGTGGATGGGAGTGTATCTGGAGACGCTTCGCCGGGCTGGTCAGCCTGTGTGTTCTATTTGCACTGGCAATAGTCGGGGGGAGTGGGACGGCCCTGGCTGCCGGGCCGAAGCAGGGAGGAACCCTGACTGTCGGGGTCGATCGGGATTTCCGCGGTTTCGACCCCCTGGCGGCGGTATACCTCCAGTACGGTGACCGCAGCGTCGTAATGGCGACCGAGGAGCGGCTCTTCGACATGGACGTGAAAGGCAAGCTCGTCCCCGAGCTCGCCCTTTCGGCAACCCTGTCGGAAGACAAGAAAACCTGGACTATCAAGCTCCGCAAGGAGGTTTCCTTCCATGACGGGACCCCGTTCAATGCCGACGCCGTGGTGACGCACTGGCAGAGAATGCTCGATCCTCAGAACGTCTTCTCCGGGGCGAGCTATATCGAAGCGGTCAAGGCGGTGACTAAGGTTGACGACTATACCGTCCAATTCACCCTGAAGCACCCCTGGGGCGCGTTTACCTCCATGATCAGCGGAACACAGTGGACCGGAGCCTTTATCCCGTCACCGAAGGCGGTGCGGGAGGAGACGCAGAACCGCGCTCCGGTCGGCACCGGACCGTTCATGTTCAAGGAGTGGGTGGCTTCCGACCGTCTGGTAGTTATAAAAAATCCCAACTACTGGCGCAAGGGAAAACCGTACCTGGACAGTGTCGTCTTTCGACCGGTTCCCAACGTGCAGGCCCGCTTCGACGGCCTCCGCTCCGGCTCGACCGACCTCATCCTGACCGATTGGGGGCCGCACATCCTTGACGCGGGGAAAGACCCGTCACTGAAGGTCTACAGCGCCGACTCCAGCGGTCCGTACACGTTCATCATCAACACCGAGAATCCTCCCCTGGACGACGCCCGCGTCCGCCAGGCACTGGCCCATGCCTGGAACCAGGAGTCCTATCTGCAGGGGGACTCCCGGAGTACCCTCTCAGCAGTAAAGGAGCCGTTCGGCGGTGCACTTGCCTGCGGTGACTGCGGGTATCGCGACTACGATCCCGTCAAGGCGAGAACTCTCCTTGCCGAATATGGCAAACCGGTGGCCCTGGAGCTTCTGATGTCCGACACCCCCCAGGGCCGGGAGACCGGAGAGGCCATGCAGAAGCTGTTCAAGGAGGTCGGCATTATCCTCAAGCTTACGCATGTGGCCGAAGGTGGGCTGGTCAAGCAGGTCATGCGCGGCGACTACCAGATTGCCGGTTGGCGGCTGATGGATCTCAACGACATGGGGCCGTATCTCAGGGTGTGCCTCCACTCCAAGGGGAAGCTCAACTTCAGCCGGTACCGGAACTCCGTCATGGACGAACTGCTGGATACACAGCAGATGAGCTCCGATGAGGAGGCGAGGCAAAAAGCCCTCTGCCGGATTGCCACCCGGATCAACGAGGATGTGATGTACCTGTACGGTGGAGGCCGGCGCTTCCACGTCATTGCCAAGCCATCCATCCAGGGGATCTCCAGGATCGAACACGGCGTCATCCGGCTGAGCGACGCCTGGGTGAAGGAGGAGGTTAAGGAAGAGGTGAAGAAGGAAGAGGTGAAGAAGGAAGAGAAAAAGGTGCCGAAGCCGAAGCCGAAGAAGGCTATAAAAGCTGATTGATCTACCCCGCAGCCCGGGCCTTCTGCTCACGAGGCCCGGCTCTTTCTACTTTGCGGCGGCGGTTCCCTCGAACACTACTTCCAGCCGGAAGGTTAAGGCAAAGTTGGTGGGGTACTGCTCGCCTACCCGGGGCCAGAAGAGTTCGGGCTCAATCTCGTAGAAGAGCCATTTTCTCATGAAATTTCGCCGATAGCGCGTCAGCAGCCGAAAATTGGTTATCGTGTCATCCCGGCTGGAGTTGCCATAAACGCCCCCCATCGCGGTTATGGCGCTCAGGCGGGATATCTCGCGGATCATGGATAGTTCCGAGCCCAATTCGACGCCACGGATTCCATACGCGGCCGTCCCGACGGTGGACCAACGGAGAAGGGTCTTGTCGTCGAGGAACCGCTCCATGTCGAATTCGGAGGTTGCGCCGGGACCGTCCGGATTCCTCACGAAGACAGTCTCTCCGAACCGGACAAGAGAAACATCGCTGAGATGGTAGGTGTACTGTAAGCGGCCCCGTACAAACCCCTGTGGCGGAAGAACGAGACGGACCCCGGCGCCCAGGAACAAGTCCATGGAGGGGGTCTTGATCATCGTGTAACGAAGCTCGGTGTTGACGAGTTTGGCATTCGTGACGGTCCGGTCGAAACCCGGATTTCCCGGATCTTCCGGGAGAGTCTGGGTGGCCTGAGTAGGTTCGTTATCGCCCGCTATGGTAAGACGTAACCTTTCGCTGATCCTGGGAAGCAGTATGGTGGCACGGATCGAGGGACCATACTGGTACTTCCCGCTGGTTTCCCCCCGGATGGAACTGCGCAGTCGGACCTGGTATTCAGACTGCCGTTGATTTTCGGTCTTGGTGTTGCCGAAAAAGTCGTCGAGGCGAATGACCCGATCGAGTATGTTCCGTTGCACAAGCTCGTGGGTGTCATCCACCTTTTTTTCAATCCTTTTCTCCATTGATTGGCGTGGAGCCTCCGGCGGAACAACCTCGGGCGGGGGTGGCACCAACGGTGCCGGCTGCCAGCCCGGATCTTCCGGCGTCGGCTGTGCCTGTGTTGGAGCGGCCGGAGCAGGCCGCACGGCCGGAACTGCTGGTGCTGTCGGCAAGGGCTGAGCTGGTTGTGAAGCGGCCGGATCGGGCTGTGCTGCCGGAACCGCCGGTACAGGAGCCGGAGCGGTTGGTGCCGGCTGCACAGGAGCCGGCTGTGCTGCCGGCATTGATCCGGTTGCCGCTGCGGGCTGAGTCCCCGGCTTCTCCTCGGCGCTCGATCCCTCCCCGGCTGACGAAAAGAGCACGACCGCAGCCAAGAGGATGGCACGAAACAGGCGCAGGGATTCCGATCGTCCGGCTTGCCCCTTCTTTCTGAATAAGAACCACGACATAAGGATTAATCCTGTGAAGACGGGAGTTCCCGTTGAATCGGTGCTGCAATGTGGCGAGCTGCGATAGCCGGGCTAGATGGTTCACAGTCTGCCAGCTGAAATTATACTTGACCGGCCTCTTTTGTCCAGAGCAGAGAGCGGGAAAATGGCAAGTCATCATGCATCCACCTTGACAACATGCAGGAGACCGGCCGCTATTTGCGACAGGAGCAGCCTTGAAACGATTCAGCACCATCTCTTGTCCCTTATCCTGACCCTGGTCCTCTGTACGGTGGTTGTCCGCCCGTGTGGCGCCGTGGACAGCGTGATGCGCATCAGCGACGGGCAGCTGATCGACCTGGAACAGATGCTGGCCGAGTCCGCTTCAGCCCGCTACTTCATCGTAGCCGAGAACCACGACAATGTCATGCACCATGCCGCTCAGCTGGCAATCATCAAGGGGCTGCAGCAAGACGGCCGGCGGCTCGCCATCGGTCTGGAAATGTTCACTGTTGCCAGCCAGGAAAAGCTGGACCAGTGGATCGCCGGCAAGCTTTCTCTTCCGGAGTTCAAGGAGCTGTACGCCCGCAACTGGCAGATCCCCTGGTCCCTCTACCAGGAGATTTTCCTCTTTGCCCGGGACAACCGGGTTCCGCTCATCGGTCTTAACCTGCCCAAGGAGATCAGCCGCAAGGTCGCCCGGCAGGGTTTTGCCGCCCTGACCCCGGAAGAGCGCCGGCAGCTGCCGCCCGGCATAACCTGTAACGTCAGTCCCGCCTACATGGCGTTCATCCGTCAGGCCTACGCCAACCATGGCCTGGGGGACAAGGCGTTTACCCATTTCTGCGAGGCCCAGATGCTCTGGAACCGGAACATGGGGCGCCAGCTGGAAGCATTCCTGGCCAAAAATCCCCGCCACACCGTGGTGGCCCTGGTCGGCATCGGTCATGCCCTGAAAAAAGCGGTTCCCGACGAGATCACTGTCGAGGCAGACCGCTACCGGGTGATCCTGCCCGAATTCGCCGGCCTCAACCGGCATAACCTGACCAGCCGGGACGCGGACTACCTGCTCCTTTCCGGAAGCGGACACGAATGAGAGGAGATGCGGATTCCGGCCTGAAGGCCGGGGACCGGCGATCGGAGGAGTTGTCATGGGATCTGAAAAGGTTGATCTTGAGCAGGTCAGGCACGATGCGGTGCTGGTCATCATCCGGCTGGATCTCGGCGGCTACGAGGGAATGATGAGAACATTGATCCTGACACTGCTTGTGCTGATCTGCTCTGCGCTGCCGGCGTTTGCGGAGATATACTCGTGGACAGATGACCGGGGCATCGAGGTCTTCACTGATGATGTCGCGAAGGTTCCGGGAAAATACCGCAACAAGGTGGTTCCGGTTGGAGAGGGTGACGGGGGATCATTCAATGTTGTCGAACAGCCGCATACGGCGCCAGCTGGCAAAGCCGGCCGCAAGGCCGATGCTAAAGAGAGCGCTTCAGCGTACGAACTGAAGACGGAAAAAAAGGCCGGAAGAACGCCGCTTTCTCCTCTGGCAAACACCTTGAAACAGGGAGCAAACAGCGACAGGGAAAAGGCGCTGGCCGTATATGACTGGATCTATAAATACATCAACTACGACAAACAGGAAT